>JANNEJ010000830.1:0-3194 GCA_031378585.1 Acidobacteriota bacterium
CCCCCCCCCGCCCCGGCACCCGGCCCCCGAGCCCCCCCCAGGGCCGCGGCCATACCTCGACCCCGGCGCGGGGCCCGCGCCAGGCCCCGCGCCCGTGATCGCCGCGAGGATATTCGGCACGTCGCCGGTGCCAAGGACGGCATCGATCTCGGGGATCTGCGCCTGCAGACTGTCGCGGTAGCGCTCGGCCAGGCAGCCGGTGACCACCAGGCGGCCGCCGGTGGACTTCTTACGCTCGGCCATTTCCAGAATCGTGTCGATCGACTCTTGCTTGGCGCGGTCGATGAACGCGCAAGTGTTCACGATCACGACATCGGCGCCGTCGGCGTCGGCCGTGATTTCGTGCCCGGCCTGCTCGGCCATGCCCAGCATCACCTCGGAATCAACGAGGTTCTTCGGGCAGCCGAGCGAGACGAAGCCGATTTTCATGGCCGGCACCTTGGACGAGGAACCGCTGCCCGGTAGGACTGCCGGTGGCTGGCGTGTCGGAACATCTCACCACTGTACACCCTGAGCCCGGCTCCTTGGCGCCGCGACGCCCACGGTCGGCGGTGTCCCTGGTTCCCGGACAATCGGCAGGCGCCACGCGCCCGAGCCGTCACTTCAGGCGGATCCTCGCGAAGAACAAGCCCACGTCGAGGAAGGGAATGTAGCTGGTCATCACCTCCAAGCGGTGCCAGCCGAGGCCGGCCACCGGAAGCACCAGCGGCAGTGGGGTGTAGCTGAGCCGGTCCGCTCGTCCGATGAAGGCAACCGTATACCCGCCGCCGATGTGCATTCCACTGTCATGCGGCCGCGTGTGCGCGAGCCAGAAATAGCCAACCATGTACTGCGGCTTCGAGAAAGAATCGGCGGACCCAATCGCGTAGAGGATGCGGGTTCGCTGCTTTTCGTCGATTGCCGATCGTCCCAGCCCAAGCCCCCACGCCACACTGTTGTAACGCTCGCGTTGCGAAACCGAGTATCCCCACGGCGTATGCCAGATGTAGCCCGGCACGAAGGCCTCGGTGTGCCCGGCCGACCAGATGGCCGCGATGCCGCGCCCGGTTCGGCCCCAGATGCCCGTTGAATCGCCGTCGGGTGGCGCCATGCCAATTGGCGTCGTGCCGCCGAGCCGCCCCCAGAATCCTGGTTCCGAGGCGTCGCCGGGAGTAGCGGGATCCACGGTGGGAGCGGGCGTGTCAGCCGCCGCCGGCGAGGCCGGTGACGCGGCAGTCGTCTCCTGCGCGCCGGCGATGCCGGCCGTCCACAGCGCCAACAGCCAGACCGCGCCACCGCAGACGCCGCGGCGCCAGGTGCGCGACACTCTCGCCAGGGCCGCCCGATTGGCGGGTGTCGCTGCTTCGCCAAGAAACGTCACGCGCGCTGATTCTATATCTCGAGACGACTACTGCGTTAAGCGAGCGGAGCCTCTGGCCGCGCCCGCGACGATGACCACCCGTCCAGAGCACAGCGCTGCCTACGAATGACTATGGGTACAGACGATGAAGCATGCGCGGGTAGGGGATCGTCTCGCGCAGGTGGTCAAGACCGCAGATCCAGGTGACCACACGCTCGATGCCCATGCCGAAGCCGCCGTGCGGCACGGTGCCGTAGCGCCGCAGGTCGAGATACCACTCGAAAGCTTCCTGCGGCAGTTCGTGATCCTTGATGCGCTGCACGAGCTGGTCCAGATCGTCGAGGCGCTGGCCGCCGCCGATGATCTCGCCGTAGCCCTCGGGCGCCAGCACGTCCACACAGAGCGCTTTGTCTGGTTGCTGCGGATCGGACTTCATGTAGAAGGCTTTCACGGCGGCGGGATAGTGCGTCACGCAGAGCGGCGCGTCGAACTGCTGGGACAGCACGGTCTCATCGGTGCCGCCCAGGTCGGTGCCGTACTGGAACGGCAGGCCCTTCTCGGTCAGCACCTTCGCGGCGTCGTCATAGGTCATGCGCGGGAACGGCGTCTTCACGCGTTCGAGCTTTGAGGTGTCGCGTTCGAGCAGCTTCAGCTCCGCGGCACGCCGGTCGAGCACGCGCGCGACCACGCTCGTGACGAGCCGCTCCGCCAGGCTGACCACGTCGTCGAGGTCGGCAAACGCCATTTCTGGCTCGACCATCCAGAACTCGGTGAGGTGCCGGCGCGTCTTGCTCTTCTCGGCGCGAAAGGTCGGGCCGAAGCAGTAGACCTTGCCGAGCGCCATGGCGTTGGCCTCGTTGTAGAGCTGTCCGCTCTGCGTGAGGTACGCCGTGACGTCGTCGAAGTACTGCACGGGGAACAGCGTGGTCGTGCCCTCACACGCGGCCGGCGTGAAGATGGGTGTGTCGGCCAGAATGAACCCGTCGTTGTTGAAGAAGTCGCGCACGGCATTCACGACCTCGTGCCGCACCTTCAGGATCGCGGTCTGCCGCTCCGCGCGAATCCACAGGTGGCGCCGGTCGAGCAGGAAGTCTACGCCGTGTTCCTTCGGCGTAATCGGGTAGTCGGTCGAGGCACCCACGACGTCCAGGCCCGACGCCACGAGTTCGAAGCCGCCCTTGGCGCGCGCGTCGGCGCGCACGTTCCCGCGTACGACGACCGAGGTCTCCTGTGACAAGTGGTCGGCTCGCTCGAACGCCTCCTCGCCCACGTCGTTCTTGCCCATCACCACTTGGATGAAGCCGGTGCCGTCACGGACCACCAGAAAGTGGATCTTGCCGCTCGACCGCCGGTTGTGCAACCAGCCCGCCAGGGTGACGTCCTGGCCGACGTAGTCGCCGATCTTCCCGATGGGAACGTGAGGGATGCTCATTGGCTCATCAACTCGTCATTGATTCCGAGACACTGTGCAAAGCGCTGGCGCGCCAGTGCGGCACGCGCCAGGGTGGCCACGGCTGACGCGGCCGGCGCCAGCTCGAACGTCCATGGGCCAGAGTAGCCCACCTTCTGGAATGCCAGCAGTGTGCGGGCCCAGTCGATGGAGCCATCGTATGGCACGAAGTGGTCGTCGCGTGAGCCGCGCGTGTCGTGCACGTGGCTGGCCACGACGTGTCCCGACGCAGTCTCGATCGCGTCCACAGGATCGCCAAGCAGGCGCGCATGGCCCACGTCGAGGCAGATGCCGGCTGGCGGCCAGTCGACGGCGTCGTCGATGAGCGCCACGAGCGCGACAGGCGTGGACAGCGCATTGGCCTGCACTTCGAGCGCCACCTGCACGCCGTACTCGGCGGCATGG
>JANNEJ010000959.1:0-5304 GCA_031378585.1 Acidobacteriota bacterium
GGCCGGGCTGACCCACATCGACACCGCCAACTACCACCCGTTCATGCCCAACGGATTCCGCGGCGTGCACCAGGGCGCGGCGATCGTGTTCTTCGCGTACATCGGTTTCGACGCCATTTCGACGGCCGCGGAGGAAACGAAGAACCCGCAGCGTAACCTGCCCATCGGCATTCTTGGCGGACTGGCGGTATGCACGGTCATCTACGTGATTGTCGGAGCCGTTCTGACCGGCATGGTGCCCTACCAGCAGTTGGCCGTGGCGGACCCGCTGGCGCGCGCGCTCGAGATTGCCGGATTCACCACCGTGGGCTGGATCGTGGCGCTTGGCGCCGCCGTGTCGATGGCGGCCGTGTTGCTCGTGTTCCAATACGGCCAGCCGCGCATCTTCTTTGCGATGGCCCGCGACGGCCTGCTGCCGCAGTGGGCGGCCAAGGTGAGTCGCCGCACGCGCGTGCCCTACGTGACGACCATTCTCACCGGTGGCCTGGTCGCTCTCGCCTCGGCGGTGGGCGATGCGGCCGAGACGTATGACCTCACAAACATCGGCACGCTCTTCGCCTTCGCGCTCGTGTGCATCGGTGTGCTGGTGCTGCGCGTGGTGGAGCCCGAACGGCCACGGCCCTTCCGCGTGCCGCTCGTATGGGTGATCGCGCCGCTGGGCGCCGTCGCATGCGGGTTCATCATGGCGGGCTTGCCCCCGCAGGCGTGGGAACGCTTCGGCCTGTGGCTGATTGCCGGCCTCGTGCTCTATCTTGCATACGGGTATCGCCACTCGCGCCTGCGCGATGTCTAGTGTCGCGTCCCGGAAGTCCTGTTCGCATCGAGGCGGGCGAGGCGCCCGGCGCGCAAGGCGCGAGGAGCGAGAATACCGCGAGTATGTGAGCGACGAGCAACGCCGCGAGGCGGGATGCATCGCGCGCCGAATGCAACAGGACTTCCGGGACGCGACACTAGCTCGCCTGGCGCGGCACCGATGCGGCGCGTGCAGCCGCTACCGTGCTCTTCGACGACCTGCGCGGCCTCGTCACGGTTTCGTCGCTACGAGCGTGCCGCTGACCGCCGTCGTGCACGCCTGGTAGCTGTAGGGGCCGCTGATGGTGGTGCCGGCGAGCGAGAGATCCAGCGCGACATACGACCCGTAGACGGAGGGCACCGGGCCGGGATTCGGACAGGCGAGCGGCACGGCGCGTCTCAACGTGAGTTGCACCGCAGCGCCTGTCACGAACCCTGACACATCACCCCCCGTGTTCTTCGTTGCGTCGGCGAACGTGACGCTCCACGTCCCGTTGAGCAATCCCTGGCTCGTGCCGATCAGCGCCTCCTTCAGGTCCATGCGGATCGAACCCTGACCGTTGGCAGCGTCGGTCAGCGCCCCACTCCAGATGCCGCTTCGGGGGCCGTTTGGTGGTACCGGGGTCGCGGCCGTCGGGGATTCCGAGCAGCCGGGCGACACGACGACAACAGTCAGGGTGGCAAGCGTGAACAGCAGTTTCATGGATTCGGCTCCGATGTATTCGTGGGAAGTGCGAAGAAGCCCGCCCGACTGGCGCTGGCAAACACGCGGTCGCCAGCAGGATCGGGCGGCCAGATGAGGCCCTTCGTGAAGTCGCCGTAGCGCCAGCGCTCGGCGCCGGTGGCGAGGTCGAGGGCGACGATGAACCCGCCAAAGAACGGGACGTAGACACGCTGCTCGTCGGCCGCGAGCGCGAAGGTGGTGGACCCGCTCAGCCGGTCGACGAACCGCCATTTTTCCTGCTGGGTGTCGATGTCATACGCCACGACGTAGCCGGTGGCCGACCCGGCCACGACGAGCCGGCCGGTGGCGGTGATGGCGCGGAAGTCCATGTCGGTCGCGACGATCGTGCCCTCGAACGGCCCGGTCAGACGCGGAAGCGTCCAACGGAGGGTGCCGGAGGCGAGGTCATACGCGTAGATGTTCCCGTCACCGGCCGAGCCAATGGCGAGGTCGTCGATGACGACTGGGGCGCCGGACGCATTCGTGTGCTGCCAGGGCTCGCGTGCCTTGGGGAACTCGGCGCGCCAACGCAGGCGCCCCGTGTCCGGGTCGAGCCTGGCGAGTCCCCCGACGCTCGGATTCACATACGTCGAATACGAGACCACGAGCTCGCGTTCGTGCACGACCGGACGGAAGATCGACGTCATGCGGCCATCGACCACTGTGGTCATCCACCGCAGCCGTCCGGTGGCCGTGTCAATCGCATAGACCTTGCCCCCAGGCGAGCCCGCATAGACAGTATTGCCCCGCGCGGGCCCCAGGAACAGGCCGGGACCATCACCCTCCGGAGCTTCGTAGACCCACCGCCGGACCCCAGTGACGCGGTCGAAACCGACGACGTCCCAGTCTCCGGCCACCACCACGTCGCCCGACAGCGACAGCGCGGTTCCCGCTGTTGCGGTGCCAAAGATTGAGTCGTGGCTGCGCACGCCCGTGGTCGTCTTCCAACGGACCGCCCCGGTTGCGATGTTCACCGCCGCCACCTCGCGATCGACCGTCAGGAAGTAGGCGGTGTCGCCGTCGTGTGTCGGCGTGCCGCTGCCCATTCCGGCGACGTGCCAGAGGGGGCTCACCGACGCCGGTGGCTGCGCCGCGACGTGGCCGCCGGCCAGAAGGCCGGCGACCACCACCACGACACGCACCAGACGGCCCAGCGCCTCGCGGCGCCCTGCACCTGCCGTCGGGGCGCCGGTGTTACGGTGCGCCACTGCCCGTCCACCAGAGGCCGACGTTCGACGCGTTGTAGAGCATGAGATAGCCCTCGGCATGCACCGTCAGGTAGCCCCCAGGGGCATAGGTGGCGGTGGCCCAGACCGCCGCGCCTGATGCGTCGTAGATGACGAGGTTGCCGTCGGTCTGCATTTCGGTGCGGCCGGCGCCCGAGCCGGCGGTGTCAGACGCCCACAGCGGCGTACCGCCGAGGTCGCTGAGCACCAGGTTCCCGTCGGACTGATAGCGCAACGCCATCCCGCCGTCGGCGGAGCGCCACTCCTGGTCGGCATAGAGCCTCTCGCCCCCGGTGACCGATCCCGGACCAGGACTGCGAATTGGCGGCGGCGGTGGCGCCGTGCCTCGCGCGGCCACGTTCATGACGCCGGTCAGCACGCTCCGGATCGCGGCATCGCTGCTACGCGTTTCCTCCGTGTGCGCGGGACCGGTGACGCCGAAGTTCAGGCCGCCGGGGTAGTACTGATCAACGACCGACATGATGCCGTCGTGAGGGATACGGCACAGACGATCGCCGGTGACGGCCCAGCACCACATCGGGTCCAGGTCTCGCGTGAGGCCGGCCAGGTTGCGAAGTCGCGACGCGAACGCCCGCGCCCCCAGGTTCAGGGGCGGGTAGTTGGCATCGATGTACGCCGCGACGTACTCGAACACCGGGGGCATCACTTGAATGACCCAGTATGCCCACTCGCGATTCGCTGGTGACAGGCCGACCGCGGCCCCGCCTCGCCAGTATTCGGTGGCCGAATAGACCAGGCCCACGCGGCGCATGACCGCCTGAGATTCCCGGGCAAGATTCGGCGCGGAATTGAGACCGAGCAGGAAGGGCGACCCCGGTGCCTGTTGCGGTGCCACCGGCACAAACGACGCCACCGCCACCGATGACGTGATCGCGCCGGCCACACTCCACGACAGGAGCTGCGTATGGGCGAGGGACGACGCGATGGCCGCGGTGATCGCCGCAAACTCCGTGCCTGCCCCGTAGGCGCCGGCAAGACCGGCCACCGAGTAGACGAGGTAGTTGAAGTTGATGAGGTCGAGCGCGCGCGCCGAGAGCTGCGACCCGCCGTGGGGCGTGCCGAGCGTGAGGATGCCGCCGAGTGGCCGCGACCGGCTCCACTGACGGGAGATGAGCCCACCCTGGCTGTGTGCAACCGCAATGGCGTTCGAAGGCAGCCCACCCATGGCCCCGTCGAGCACCGATGCCTGGGTCTCGAGAACGGCAGTGGACGGCATGTCGACCACATACGGCGTGATGTGCAGCACGCTGGCGAGCCGCTGCGACGTGGCGCTCCAGGTGCTCGAACCACTGAAGATGCCGTGCACGAATACCACCGGCACGTCCTGCGCGGACGCGCGCACGGGCAGGGCCATCGTGGCGAGGGATGCCAACAGCGCGGCGACCGCCAGACGCGGAGTCATCGCACACCTCCCGCCATGCGCACGTCTGACAGCGTCGTGATCGAGACGAGCCGCTCGCTTGTGGCGCCGGGCAACCGCGACTCGGACCGCAGCCGGGTGCGCACCAGGTGGCCGCGTCCTCGCTTCTCGTACTCGAATTCGTAGTGCTCCTCGAGCACTCCGTCTTCGACGACGTTGACCTCGACCGGCAAGGCCGTGGCGGGCGCCACCAGTACTTCCTGTACGCGGTTGCCGGACTTCGTCACGTAGCGCTCCATCTTGCGCAGCGTGCCGACGCTGCTTCCGAACTGCCGCGTGAGGTCGCGCCGACGTGCCGTCGTGTCATCGGTGACGACGAGCGCGTTGTCGCCGCCCTCCGCCAGTTCCACGGGCATCAGGTTGCCCGTCAGTGGCGGCGCCCCCGGCAGCGGCCGGCCATCCTTGCCGAGCACGCGTACGCCGCCGGCCGCGGCGTCGAACTCCACGACGAGCCCCGCGTAGGCGTCGGCCATGGGTCCCACACGCGGTTCTGGTGTGGTGGCCAGCATCACCATGCGGCTGCGTCCTCCGCTGAATCGCTCGATCCGATACCGTGAACGCGGCAGTTCCCGCTGCACTCGTCCTTGCCCATCGACCACCGCTCGCTCCACGGTGACGTCCGCGCTGAAGACTGCGCCACCTGCCGGTTCCAGCGGCCGCTGTTGCGCGCCGGCCGTCCCGGCGCTTGCCGTCATCGCCGCAACCAGCGTCGCGGCCTGCCATCTGCCTGCTTGTCTTTCCATCTCACGCCTCGTTTTCTGACCTCGGGTGTCTAGCCTCCTTGTCCGGGACGGCAGCGTGCCAGTTGACGACGGGCGAGAGGTGCCGCGGACGCCAGTCATTGTGCAAATGCGAGGCCAGCCGTTCGATCGATCGAGGCGTCGTGGCCAACGCGTGTCTTGGGCCGTAATCCAGCGTTTGTGGCGCCACGGCGCGATGCAGCGTGTGGGCAGTTCCTGCCCGCGCGGGTAGCGCCTACTCAGCGCACTACCCGTCACCGCCGCCAGAGATACAATCAGAAGTTCTGTATGCCGCACGACTGGATCGCGGTGCGTGGCGCCCGCGTACACAATCTCAAGAACATCGACGTCGACTTGCCGCGCGACCAGCTCGTGGTCGTC
>JANNEJ010000904.1:0-6899 GCA_031378585.1 Acidobacteriota bacterium
GGCTCGCCGCCGCCCATCACGTAGACGCGCACCGGCGGCTCCCTGTCGATGCCGTTCGGCGCGCCCTTCATCCAGCGGTCCAGCCACCGCTGGCGCCACGCGTTGAAGTCGAGCGCGGCGTCCTCCGTGAACTCGGCGTCGCCGGCGAAGTGGCGCGTCTGGCCGCCATGCGTCCACGGGCCGATGATGAGCCGCTGCAGGCTCTTCTTGGCCTTCTTCAACTCCACGTAGTTCATGTTGGCCACTTGCGTGCCCCACGAGTCGTACCACCCGGTGATGTGGTACACCGGCACGTCCTTGTACTCGGCCAGATGGTCCACCACGCTCGAGCCCGCGTTCTTCCAGAAGTCGTCGTAGTCGCCATGCTTCATGGCTTCGACCAGCCACTGCTCGTAGTCGGGCGCGAACTTGAGCGGCGTGGTGCCCGGCCGAAGCGGCAGGGAGAAGATGTACTCGCGCGTGCGGTTGCCGAATTCGGCCAGGGCCGGCGCCGCGTCTGGCGGCACGGCCGCTCGACGCGCGGCCACGAGCTCGTTTGGCGTCATCGCCGCGTTGCCCATCGTGTAGACCCAATTCAGGAAGCGCAGCTCGAAGGCGCCGTTGTGGCGCACGCCGTAGTGCCCGGTGTTCGACATCGCGTCGACCGGGATCATCGTCTTCAATCCGGGCGCGTTGGCGATGGCCAGCGCGTGCTGCGTGGCACCCGCGTACGACGTGCCCACCGTGCCGATGCCGCCATCTGACCAGGGCTGCTGGATGATCCACGCGGTGGTGTCGGCGCCGTCATTCGGGTCGTCGGCGATGGGACGCCAGTGCCCTTCCGACCCGTAGCGTCCACGCACGTCCTGCAGCACCACGACGTAGCCGCGCGGCACGAAGTACTCGGCCAGCGCCAGATCGCGCTCCTTGTTGTAGGGCGTGCGCTGCAGGATGGCCGGGAACTTCCCGTCTACGGGCAGGCCGTTCTTCGCCGGGCGGTAGACATCGGTGGCGAGCCTCATGCCGTCTCGCGCGGTGACCATGACGTTTCTCGCGGTCACGAGGTCGTAGGCGGCCGCCGACTGCGCCCTGACTGGCACGCCAACGTCCGCCGTCGCGGCGACACCAACAGCGAGCAGGAGGGCAGCGAGTGGGCGGCGCCGGATCATCGCAGGCTTCATGCGTCGGATTCTACTCCCGCGCGTGACACAACGACGCGACCTGAACTACTCCCGCCGCAGCGCGACGATGGGATCGAGCAATGACGCGCGGCGGGCCGGGTAGTACCCAAACGCCACACCAATCACCGCCGAGATGGCAAACGCGATCGCGATCGCTTGCGGCGACTCCTCCGTGGGCCAGCTCATGAGCGCCGTGAGGCCGCGTGCGGCCATGATGCCTGCGCCAATGCCCACGACGCCGCCGATCAGGCTGAGCACCACGGCTTCGGTCAGGAACTGCACGAGCACGTCCTTGCGCCGCGCCCCCATCGCAAGCCGCAGGCCGATCTCGCGCGTGCGCTCGGTCACCGACACCAGCATGATGTTCATGATGCCGATGCCGCCGACCACGAGCGAGATCGCCGCAATACTCGCGAGCAGCGCCGTCATCGTGTTGCCAGCGCGGTTCAGCGTGCCCGACATCTCTTCCATCGTGGCTGAATCCAGCTTCGGCATGTTCGCGAGGGCAAACGCCGCCACCTCGGTGTAGAGACCCTTGGTGACCTGCTGCGCGGCCAGCGTGCGCACGACGAAATCATCCGGGCCCGCCCCCTTGCCGGTCGGCCCCTGCAGGCCGCCGAGCGTGCTGGCTTGCTTCGACGCTGCCAGTTCCTGTGCCCGAGGGTCGCGCTCGATGGCCGGCGCATGGCGCGTGCGCAAGAGCGCCGTGATTGCGTCGCCCACCGACGTGGCCACACCGGCTTCGGTGACGCCGACGGTAATCGACTGCAGGAAGTTGGTGCGGCTCGTGACCTGCCCCAGCGTGCTCACCGGCACGAACACGGCCTCGTCCTGGGCGGCATCCACGGCGCGCATCATGCCGGCCACATGGAACGCGCGGTCGTGAATCGTGACGCGCTTCCCTACGGGATCGACGCCCTCGCCGAACAGGCGCGCCGAGGCGACGCGGCCCATCACCGCTTCGGCGGCGCCGCTGGCCACGTGCTCGGCCGTGAAGCCTTCGCCCGAGAGCCACGTCCATCCGTGGATGTCGCTGAGCGATTCCTCCGCGCCGTGCACGACGGTGAACACGCGCGCGTCGGCCGAGGCCGTCACGAACGTGCGCGAGCGCAGGCCCGCCGAGACGTGTTCCACATTGGCGAGGCCGCGAATCGCCTGGGCATCGTCGCGCGTGAGGGTCGTGGACGCGCCGAGGCCGGAGGCGATGTTCACGCTCTCGCCGCCCCGGATGTAGTTCCCGGCCGTGACCTGCACGATGCTCGTGCCGGCCGACTTCAGCGTGCGCTCCATCGACGCGCGAGCGCCATTGCCGAGCGCCACCATGGCAATCACCGCCGCCACGCCAATCACCACGCCCAGCGTCGTGAGCCCGGTGCGCAGCCGGTTGCGCCCAAGCGCCTTCCAGGCAATCTGTCCGCTGACGGCAAGTAGTCGTAGCAAGGGAATCCTATTCGTGCCGCAGGGCGTCGATGGGGTCGAGTTCGGCCGCTCGTCGCGCGGGATACCAGCCAAAGATCACACCGACCGCCGCCGACACGCCGAACGCCATCAGGATGGCCCACGGCGAGACCACCGTGGCCCAGCGCAACGTCGAGGAGATCAGGTAGGTCGCCACGATGCCCAGCACGACGCCCACGGCGCCACCGGCCAGGCTGATCGCCACGGCTTCGGTCAGGAACTGCCGCGTGACATCGCGGCCACGGGCGCCCACGGCCATGCGCAGGCCGATTTCCTTGGTGCGCTCGGTGACCGACAGGAGCGTGATGTTCATGATCCCGATGCCACCTACGAGCAACGACACGGCCGCCACGGCCGCGAGCAGCCACCGCATCGTGCTGCTGGCGCGTTCCAGTGTGCCGGCGAGCTGCTCGAGAGTGACCCGCTCCAGCTCCTTCACGTTGCCGGCAATCGCCGCGGCCACGTTCGGCGGCAAGCCGCCGGTCGTGATGGCGCGCGTGGCCTCGGTCACGAGGGTGAAGTCGTCGGGCTTCTCGGCGGAGATACCGTGGCGCTGGCGCAGCAAGTCAGTGATGCGCTTAGCGACGGCGGACACTTCGCCGGTCGACGCCGCAGTCACGGTTATGTCGTTCAGCTTGGTGAGGTTCAGCAGCTTGTGCGTGGTGGTATACGGCATGTACACGGCGTCGAACTCGTCGTCGCCGGCTGCCGGCCGCACGACCCAGCTCGCGCTCGTCACGACGCCCACCACCTCGAAGCTCTGATTCCAGAGCTGGATCTGCCGGCCAACCGGGTCGACGCCCACACCGAAGATCTTCTCGGCCACGACCGACCCGAGCACCATGACTTCGGCCTTCTGCTCTTGCTCCTTCTCGGTAAAGAAGCGGCCGCTGCGCAGCGTCCACGTGCGCTTGATGTCGAGCAGGTGCAAGTCGGTACCATGCATGCGGGTGAACCAGCGCTTCTCGGCACCGCTGTCGGGTCTGTAGTGCACCCGGGCGTTGCCGTGCACGCCGCCGGCCACGTACTGCACACCCGGGAGCTGACGGATGGCCTCGGCGTCGGCAAACGACAGCGTGGTTGAGGCACCGAGCCCGGCCTCGAGGTCGCCGAGGCGCTGCCACGCCAGCGGATGGTCGTGTTTCTCCATCGGGTCGTCTTCCGGATGGAAGGCAATCGGCACGACATCGGGGCCGCCGACAAACGCGTCGCCCGCGTTTGGCAGTTCCGGCATCAGCTCGTCGACGGGCAGGTGCATCGTGTCTGCGGCGTCGCCCTGGTGGGCCACGGAGCCCCCGACGTCTTCGGTCTTCGGTTTCCAGTTACCCGCCTTGATGGTGAGCTGATTGAGGCCCGCGGCCCGCACCTGCTGCTCGATCGACTGCTGCGCGCCAGCGCCCACGGCCAGCATAGCCAGCACGGTGGCCACGCCCTCGGTGATGCCGAGCATGGTCAGGCCCGTCTGCAGTCGATTGCGGGTGAGCGCCTTGAAGCCGATGTCGATGGACGGGTGCAGGGCGCGGAGACGCTGAATCGGTGACGCCACGTCGAGGCTCCTTCGTGCGTGCGGAACACGTGGTGCGCGGGCTTACGCGCCCGCGACAGCGTGCGCGCCCATGGTGGGCCCGGGGTCCCCGACGCGCGGACTCTGCGCGTTGGGGTGGCTCTGGTGCTTCTGGTCCTGCACGACAATGCCGTCCTTGAAGTCGATGGTACGCGTGCCCCAGGCGGCGATGTCGCGCTCGTGCGTGATGACGACGATGGTGATCCCGCGTTCGGCGCGCAGCTTCGCGAACACCTCCATCACCTCGTAGCTCGTCGTGGTGTCAAGATTGCCGGTCGGCTCGTCGGCCAGCAGCAACGAGGGCTCGTTCACCAGCGCGCGCGCAATGGCCACGCGCTGCTGCTGACCGCCCGAGAGCTGGTTGGGGTGGTGCTCTTCACGATCGGTGAGCCCCACGACCGCCAGGGCCCGGCGGGCCCGGTCGCGACGCTCGGTGGCTTTCACCGCGCCCTTGCGCGTGTAGAGCAGCGGCAGTTCGACGTTCTCGAGGGCGGACGTGCGCGCCAGCAGGTTGAACCCCTGGAACACGAAGCCGATCGTTTCGTTCCGAACGCGCGCCAGTTCGTCGTGCGGCAAGGTCGAGACGTCGCGACCGCCCAGCAGGTAGTTCCCCCGCGTGGGCCGGTCGAGACACCCCAGGATGTGCATGAACGTCGACTTGCCCGAGCCCGACGGGCCGACGACCGTGACGAACTCGCCGGCGGCGATGTCGAGCGTGACGCCCCGCAGCGCCCGCACCACGTGATCGCCCACGTGGTACTCCTTTTCGAGACTCCGAACCCCGATCATGTGTGACCCTATCGGGGGCTGGGTGCTGGAGACTGGGGGCTGGGGCGTGCCACACGCCGCCGAAAAGGACGGGTCCTTCCGCAGCGCGACGACTTCATGCCCGAGTCCCCAGCCCCCAGTCCCCAGCCCCTAGTTGGTTGACTTGCCAGGCGCCGCCGGGATCTTGCCGGCGAATGCATACATGGTGGTGGCTACGCTCTTCTCGGCGCCGGCCAAGCCGTAGACCTTGCCCGCGCCTTCAATCACGTAGTACTCGTTGGCGGCGTGCGCACGGCCGCCAAGGCCCGCGCCGCCCATCACGATCGGCACGCCCTTGAACGGCGAGATCTTCTCGCCGACTTCGCCGTTGCCGAACATGTAGGCGGGCCAGTAGCCACCGGCCGCGGCGCCACCGCCACCGATGCCCCAGTCGGCGCGCACGGGCGAGTGCGGGATGCCCATGATCTCGTAGGTGCGTTGCGTGGCGCGGCCCACCTCGTTGTCGGAGTTCATGAGCGCCCACGGCACGTCGCCAATGAGCTTCACCTCGACGTCCTTGTAGCCGTTCTTGTCGAGCTGCGCACGCAGCTTCTTGACGATGTCGGGACCGTGCATGTTGGGCACGTAGCGGAAGTTGTGCTTCGAAGTGATCTTGTTGGGCAGAATCGCGCCGGCGCCGCCCGCATACATGTTGCCGCCCCAGATGCCATCGAGGTTGAACGACGTGCCGTAGCGCTGCGTGCGCAACACGGTATACGGGTCGTCCGACATGAAGCGCGCCACGCCGAGGTTCTCGGCCGCCACCTTGAGGTCGGTCGTCTTGGCGCCGCTGCGCAGCCCCTCTTCCTGCTCGGCCGTGAGCGGCCGGATATCTTCGAAGAAGCCGTCGATTTTCGGCGTGTTGCCATCGTCGGACACGAGCGAGGCCAGCATCTTCATGTGGCGCCAGGCCGGGCTGTCGGTGCCCCGCTTGTTGCTGCCGTGGATGTCCGACACGGTCGGCCCGCGGCCCCACGCCGTGCCCGACGTCGTGAGCTCCACGTAGACGCAGCCTTCCGAACCACCCCCGTAGCCGCCGCCGCCGCTTGGCGACTGACCGCCGAAGGTCATCATGGCGTCGGCGCCTTCGAGCAGTTCGGGGTGATCCTTGACCCACTTGCGCAGGCCGATGTCCATACGTTCCTCGTCGCCCTCAGCAACGACGATGAGGTTCACCGGCAGCTTGCCGTGTACCGCCTTGATGGCTCGGAAGGCATTCAACTGCGCCATCTGCGGACCCTTGGAGTTGGTGGCGCCGCGACCGATCAACACCTTCTTGAAGGGCGCCTGTTCCACCAGCTTGCCCTCGAAGGGCGGGTTCTGCCAGGCGTCGGGCTGAGTGACCGGCATCGTGTCGTACATCCAGTAGATGAGCAGCGTCTTCTCGGCGCCCTCGTCACACTTCGCATACACCACCGGGTTGGCCGGCGAGCCGTACTCGGTGACGCCCGGGTCGTAGACCTGTGTCTGCTGGCAGCCCAGCTCGTCGAAGAAGCCCTTCACCATCTCGGCCGACTCGGGAATGCCTTCGCCCGAGTTCGAGATGCTGGGCTGCTGAATCCACTTCTGTAGATTGACCACGTGCTGGTCGATGTTCTCGTCGATGTGCGCGTAGACCTTCGCCAGGTCCGGCGGCACCTGACTCATGTCGGGCTTGATCTCTTCGTCGCCGGAGGGACGAATCCCCAGCTTCGGAGTGGTGGCGGCCGCGGCATCCGCCGCCTTCTGGCCATCCGCGGCCGGGGCCGCAGGCTGCTGGCAGGCCGCCGCGACGAGCGCGGCCGCACACATGAACGACAGGGACACCTTGCGCATCATTTCCTCCGTGGGGTGGCCAGCGCACCGGCCGGCCACCAGTCAAACTAGTTGGTGGCGCCCTTGGCGGGCGGAATCTTGCCGGCGTAGGCGTA
>JANNEJ010000947.1:0-6659 GCA_031378585.1 Acidobacteriota bacterium
GTCCCTCCAACTCATCACGTGAGCCTTCAGGTGCTCGCGGAGCTCGGCTTCGGTCATGGTGAAATGGTAACAGGTCACCGCCGCCGGCGGACGACGGCTCGCGAACGTCCCACGGAGGGGCGCGTGCGGCACGTGCAGGCACTGCGACGTGCTCCGGGTGCGCCGTACGCTGGGACAGCAACGGCGACGATGCGAGTCCCGGAAGCGCCACGCATCGATGCACCGTGGCTCCCGGCACGCGATCTGCCGAGCGCACGACGGCCGAGGTGAATCGCGCCCGGTTGACAGCGTAAATTAAATGAACGACCATTAAGTTCCTGTGGCCCGCCCCAAGAACGCCGACGGACAGCGCACCCGCCAGGCCATTCTCGACGCTGCGCTCGACCTCTTCGCCGAGAAGGGCTACTTCGGCACCAGCCTGCGCGACGTGGCCACGGCGGTGGGCGTGCGCGAGAGCGCGCTCTACCACTACTTCGCCAGCAAGGACGCCCTCTTCGAGGCGCTGCTCACCGCCCACCAGCACACCAAGATGGAGCGAATGGCGCCCATCGCTGCTGCGCCGATCGCCGATGGCCGGGCGCTGCTCGAGCAGTTCGCGCTGGCGAGCCTCGAGGCGTTCGAGGAGCCGCGCGAGCAGAAGCTCCATCGCATCCTCATGTCCGACGGCATCCGGCTGGCCAAGGTCGGCCGCATCAACCTCTACGAGCGCATGAGCAGCGGCCGTGAACAGCTGCACGAGCTGCTGCGCCGCCTGATCCGCGAGGGCTGGCTGCGCCGCGCCGAGGTCGGCGTGCTCGGCATCGCCTTCTTCAGTCCGCTCTTCAGGTGGCGCCAGTTGCGAGCCATCGACGCGCCGCTGCCGATGATCCGGCAGCCGCGCGCGTTCGCCCGGCAGCACGTCGAGCAATTCCTGGTGGGCGCCGGCGCGCCCGCCGTTCTCGCGGCCCGCCCGCCGTCTTCACGCCCCTCGCCATCCCGCCGGGCGCCGCGCCGCCGCGTCGACTCGTAAGTCTTCTGGAGTGCCGTCTGTGTTCCGTCTGATTCCATTCGTGCTGCTCGTCGTGACCCTCGCTACCGCCGGCTGCCGTGCCGATGCCACTGGTGAAAGCGCCCCTGCGGCCGAGGCCGCGGCGATCAGCGTGTCGATCGTGACCGCGGCCGCTACGCCCATCGCCCGCTTCATTCGCGTGAGCGGCACGCTCACCGCGCAGGAGTCGGCGGAGGTGGCGGCCGAGATCGCCGGCCGCATCGTGGCGACCCCGGTCGAACGCGGCAGCCGTGTCCAAGCGAGCGGCGACCTGGTGCGGATCGCCGCCACCGAGGCCGACGCGCAGGCTCGCGAGGCCCAGGCCAACGCCGCGCAGATCGAGGCCCGTCTTGGCATCGCCGGCGGCACGGCCTTCGACGTGGCCCGCGTGCCCGAAGTGGCCAACGCCAACGCCGCGCGCGGACTCGCCCGCACCGACTTCGCCCGCGCGCAGACCTTGCACCAGAGCAAGCTCATCTCGCAGGCGGAATTCGAGCAGAAGAGCGCGCAGTTGGAATCGGCGGAGCGGCAGTACGACGTGGCCGTGAACGGCGCGGCGCAGCAATACCAGTCGTTGATGGCGGCCCGGGCCCGCGTCACGGTGGCGCAGAAGGCGCTGGCCGACACCGTCGTGCGCGCGCCGTTTGCCGGCGTGGTGGGTGAGCGCTTCGTCTCGGTGGGCGACTACGTGACGCGTGGCACCAAGGTGGCCTCGGTGATGCGCGTGGACCCGCTGCGCGTGGAGCTGACCGTGCCCGAGCAGTACGTGTCGGCGGTCGAGGCCGGCCGTCCCGTCACCTTCGAGGTCGACGCGTATGCCGGCGAGACCTTCACCGGTGATGTGCGTTACGTCTCGCCGTCGGTCAACGCCGATACCCGCGCGCTCATGATCGAGGCGGTGGTGCCCAACGGCGCCGGCCGGCTCAAGCCCGGGTTGTTCGCGACGGCGCGCATCGAGGAGGCGGCGCCGCGTCCGGGCATCCTGGTGCCGGCCACGGCCGTGCGCAGCATCAGTGGCACGGCTCGGGTGTTCGTGGTGAAGGGCGACCGCGTCGAAGAGCGGGTGGTGATGACCGGACAGGTCGTGGGGCCGCGCATCGAGATTGCCGACGGCCTCGAGGTCGGCGAGCAGATCGTCGCCACCGGCGTCGACCAGTTGGTGGACGGCATCCGCGTCGTGGTGAGGTAACCCGTCATGCAGTGGCTTGCCGCGCTCTGCGTCCGGCGCCCGGTCTTCGCCTGGGTGCTCGTGCTCTCGCTCACCGTCGTGGGGCTGTTCGCGTTCGGCCGCCTCGGCGTCGATCGCTTTCCCAACGTCGACATTCCGACCATCGTCGTGACCACCCGCCTGCCCGGGGCCGCGCCGGAGCAGGTCGAAACCGAGGTGACCGACAAGGTCGAAGAAGCCATCAACACGATCAGCGCGATCGATACCTTGAGTTCGACCTCGTCCGAGGGCATTTCGCAGGTGGTCGTGTCCTTCACGCTCGACAAGGACGGCGACACCGCGGCGCAGGAGGTGCGCGATCGCCTCAACCGCGTGTTGCCGCAGCTGCCGCGCACGGCGCTGCAGCCCACGGTGGAGAAGCTCGATTTCACCGCGGCGCCAGTCGTCACCGTGGCGGTCACCGCCGACAAGCCGGTGCGCGATATCACCGAGTTTGCCGACCGGGTGCTGCGCCGCCGGCTCGAGAGTTCCGACGGCGTGGGCCAGGTGGTGGTGATCGGCGGGCGCAAGCGGCAGGTGAACGTGTGGCTCGACTCGGCCCTGCTCCGGGCGCAGCGGATCTCGGTCAACGACGTGGCCCGCGCGCTGCAGGCGCAGAATGCCGACGTGCCCGGCGGCCGGCTCGACCAGGGCGCGCAGTCGCTCACCCTGCGCACGCGCGGCCGGATCGAGTCGATCGACGGCTTCAATGAGGTGGTGCTGCGCGAGGTGGACGGGCACCCGGTGCGCCTGCGCGACGTCGCCCGCGTGGAAGACGGCATGGCCGACCCCAGCACCCAGGCCAGCGTCAACGGCGTGGCCACGGTGCTGCTGCAGATCCGCAAGCAGTCGGGCACCAACACCGTGGAGGTGGCAAGCAACGTGAAGCAGCGCCTGGCCGAGCTCACCACCATCCTGCCGGCCGGCTACTCCCTGCGCATCGTGCGCAACGAGGCGCAGTTCATCGAGGCCTCGATCGCCAGCGTGCAGGAACACCTGGTGGTCGGCTCGATTCTGGCGGCCTTCGTGGTCTTGCTGTTCCTCGGCAACCTGCGCTCCACGGTGATTGCCGCCATCGCCATCCCCACCTCGATCATCGCCACCTTCGCGCTGGTCTGGTACATGGGCTTCACGCTCAACATGTTGACCATGCTGGCGCTCACGCTCTCGGTGGGCATCGTCATCGACGACGCCATCGTGGTGCTCGAGAACATCTTCCGCTTCATCGAAGAGAAGGGCATGCCGCCGATGGAGGCGGCGGTGGAAGCCACCAGGGAGATCGGCCTGGCGGTGATGGCCACCACCTTCTCGCTGGTCGCCATTTTCGCGCCGGTCGGCTTCATGAGCGGCATGGTCGGCCGCTTCATGCAGAGCTTCGGCCTCACCATGGCCTTTGCCGTGCTGGTGTCGCTGTTTGTCAGCTTCACGCTCACGCCGATGATGTCGGCCCACTGGTTGAAGCCGGCGCCGAAGGATCACACCGGCGACTCGAAGCACAACCGGCTGTTCGACCCGCTCGACCGCGGCTACACCCGGCTGCTCGAATGGGCCATGGCCCACCGCGGCCTGGTGGCCGTGGGCACGGTACTCGTGCTGCTCTCGAGCGTGCCGCTCTTCCGCGTGACGGCCGTGAACTTCACGCCCGAAGACGACCAGTCGCAGTTCGACGTCACGTTGCGCGCGCCCGAGGGCACCAGCCTGGCGGCGATGGACGTGCTGGCGAACCGGCTGGGCACGGCCGTCCGCAAGATTCCCGAAGTGGACTTCACCCTGATCACCGTAGCGGGCGACGCCGCCGGCACCCTGAACACCGCCAGCATGCTGGTGCGTCTGCATCCCATCGACGCCCGCCGGCGCGACCAGTTCGCGGTGATGGCCGAGGTGCGCGACCAGATCCTGCCACCCTACACGGAGGCGGGCATCCGCACCGCCGTGCAGGCCGGTGGCGGCCCGGGCGGTGGCGGGGGCGGCATCCAGTTCATGGTGCAGGGCCCCGAACTCGAGCAACTCGAGACCTACAGCGAGGCGCTGCGCGCCAAGGTGCAGGCCATTCCTGGCCTGGTCGACGTCGACACCACGCTGAACGCCGGGAAGCCCGAGATGTCGGTCTATCTCGATCGGCCCAAGGCGTCGGACCTGGGCGTGTCGGTGGCCGACGCGGCCGAGGCGCTGCGCCTGCTCGTGGCCGGCGATCAGGTGACCACCTACAACGACGGGGGCGAGCAGTACGAGGTGCACCTGCGGGCGCAGGAAGAGAACCGCAGCACGCAGGCCGCGCTTGCCGCGCTGCCGGTGCCGTCGTCGCGGCTGGGTGTTGTGTCGCTCGACAACATCGCCACCTTCGCGCACGGCGATTCGCCGGCGACCATCAGCCGCATGGGCCGTCAGCGTCAGGTCACGCTCACCGCCAACCTGCTGCCCGGCATCTCGCAGGGCACGGCGCAGGAGCAGATTGCCGCGGCCGCCCGCGAGTTGAACTTCGGGCCCGAGTACCGCGCCGACTTCGCCGGCCGCTCGCGCGAGCTGAACCGCACCGCCACCGCGTTCCTCACCGCCATCGCGCTGTCGTTCGTGTTCATGTACCTGATTCTGGCGGCGCAGTTCGAATCGTGGCTGCACCCGGTCACGATCCTGCTGTCGCTGCCGCTCACCCTGCCGTTCGCGCTGCTCTCGCTCATCATCTTCCAGCAGTCGCTCAACATCTTCTCGGGCCTGGGGCTGCTGGTGCTCTTCGGCGTGGTGAAGAAGAACTCGATTCTGCAGATCGATCACGCCAACCAGTTGCGCGACACCGGCATGAACACGCACGACGCGGTGATCCAGGCTAGCCGCGACCGGTTGCGGCCCATCCTCATGACCACGTTGGCGTTCGTGGCTGGCATGGTGCCGCTGGTCGTGTCGAACGGGGTGGGCTCGGCCACCAACCACGCCATCGGCTGGGTGGTGATTGGCGGGCAGACCATGGTGCTGCTGGTCACGCTGGTCGTGACACCGGTGGCCTACTCGCTCTTCGACGCCGCGCAGCGGTCCGGCGTCCGCGGCATCGTGGGCGCCCTTCGCCGCCGGTCGTCGGGCGATCGTGATGCCGCCGCGCGCGCGTCCGCGTAGAATGCGCGGCTTGTCGCGATCGCTCCTGTAGCCACCGGCGGTGACGAAAATCGCCCTCGGCGCGGCCGTAGCGGCGGCCACGCGGCCGGTGGTGGGTCCGAATCCATCCATCGAGGGGGTGGGCGACCCTGTTCCAACCTTCCTTGGTCAGTCGTCCGCTGTTGTCCGTCGGCATAACGACGACCGCGTGTCAATCGAGGCGGCTCAGGATTGTCCGGCCGCCGCCGGCTGCAAACGCTTGTTGGGCGACTCACGTGCGTCAGCGCGCCGCAACTCACGGCACTCGCACGTGTCCGAAGACGCTCCAGAATTTGTAGTTGATCTTCGGGTTCGAGAGCTGCGTGGGGGCCACCGGTTGCCGGCAGTCGAACAGGTACATCCCTGGCGCGGTGCCGTCGAGCGTGCCGTCGCACTCGGGTAGAGTGAAACTGCCGTTCGACGGTCCGCTCTGGACCCCGAGGCACGACGTCACATAGCCGAAGCCAGACGTTTCGCCGTTCGCGCCAATCGTCAGCATGTCGCGTGAGCGCCTGCCGCCGATTGACGCCCCCGGCTGATCGAACAACCCGCTGTCCGACAGGGAACTCCGGGTGAAGAACGGACACTCCGTGCCTGGATTGACTACCATGTGGCCCGACGAACTGGCCCGGAAGGTGGAACCGTTGTCGAGGAGACCGCCGCGACTGTCGGGGTCAGGTTTCAGCTTCACCGTGATTCTGACCGTCTCGGCGGAAAACGACTTGATGGCAGTTGCGCCTGCTTCCGCGAGGAAATCGGCAGTGAAGACGATCGTGTATTTGATGACGCCATCGATGCCCTGACAGAGGTCGTCGGTGTCGTCGAAATTGCTGCTCTCGCGAGCGTCGAACATGCCGCTCTTGTTGCGATCTTCCTCGCCGTCGTTGCAGCCACCGCCGTCGGAATCCACGTCGCGTTCGGGGGGCAGCCGATCGCGATCGAAGTCCCGACCGAGTCCGCCTACGTCATGCGTATAGCCATATCCGTACTGGTGCTGCAGCTCGAACACGCTCGACGCGATGTCCTTAAAATCCTTGACGCCGTCTCCGTCGCTGTCCTGGTTCCGGGGGTCGGTCATGAATCGCTCGATCTCATCGAAGTCCGTCACGCCGTCCATATCGGCATCGGTCGCAAAGTTGGCTTCGTGTTTGACGCCACCCCCCATCTGGACGTCAAGCGGCATCAGCCAGAAGTCGTGGTGGTCGCGCCACAGCTGGTACTCGACGTCGTCCAGCGATATCTCCACCGGGCTCAAGACACCCCCCTGCGAGGGATCGTTCACGTAGACGAAGCGGAAAC
>JANNEJ010000967.1:0-5829 GCA_031378585.1 Acidobacteriota bacterium
GAGGCCCGGCGCCAGCACGCCGAAGCGGCGCTGGCCCAGGCGCGGGCTGGCCTGGCGCGGGCCGAGGCGGCGGTCGACCAGGCCGAACGGGATCTGGTTACGCGCCAAGCGGAGCGCCTGGCCGCGCGCGACGCGCTCAAGCGTGCCCAGCGCGAGTTCGAGGGGTTGTCGTTCGGGCGGTGAGCCCCCACGCCAGCGTCGGCCCCCAGCGGCCGGCCTGACGCCTGTGGGAGAATCTCACTGACGCCTGCTCGTGAGTTCTCCGCTACGCGCCCTCCGTTCCCGCAACTTCCGCCTGTTCTTCATCGGCCAGGGCATCTCACTTATTGGCTCGTGGATGACGCGGCTGGCCACGGCGTGGCTCGTCTACCGCCTCACCGACTCGGCGTTCCTGCTCGGCCTGGTCAGCTTTGCCGGGCAGGCGCCCTCCCTCTTCCTGCCGCCTCTGGCGGGCGTGTGGCTCGACCGGTGGGATCGTCACAAGGTGCTTGTCGGCACGCAAGTGCTGTCGATGGCGCAGTCGCTGACCTTGGCGGCCCTCACGCTGAGCGGCCACATCACCATGCCGTGGATCATCGGGCTGACGGTCTTCCAGGGTCTGGTCAACGCCATCGAGATTCCCACGAGGCAGGCGTTCGTCGTACGAATGATCGACGATCGCGCCGACCTCGGCAACGCGATCGCGCTCAACTCGTCCAACTTCAACAGCACGCGGCTCATCGGTCCCGCGATCGCGGGCGCAGTGGTGGCGGCCGTGGGCGAAGGCTATTGCTTTCTCATCGACGGCCTCAGCTACAGCGCGGTGATCTGGAGCCTGGGGTCGATGCGCCTGTTGCCCGAGGACCGTCGGCCGGCCGGCCGGCGCGTCTGGGTCGAGTTGACCGACGGGTGGCGGTACATCGCGCAGTCGACGGCCATCCGCAGCCTGCTGGTCTTTCTGGCGGTCATTGGCGTGCTGAGCGCGCCGTATCACGCGCTGATGCCGATTGTGGCCGGGCGCACCTTGGGGGGCGGGCCGCATACGCTGGGATTCCTGATGGCCGCGTCAGGCGTCGGAGCGCTCGCCTGCGCGGTGCGCCTGGTGCTGCGCCGCTCCATCGTGGGTCTGGGCCAGACGGTGACGACCGCGGTGGTCGCGTTTGGCCTTGGCTGCGTGCTGCTGGCCCTTTCGCGGTCGCTCTGGGTGTCGATGGCGCTGATGACGGTGACGGGCTACGGCCTGATGTACCAGGTGGTGGCCACGAACACGATTGTGCAGACCATCGTGGACGACGACAAACGCGGGCGCGTGATGTCGTTCTACACGATCGCCCTGGCCGGCTCAGGGCCCATTGGCGCGTTGCTCGGCGGGTCACTTGCGGCACGAATCGGCGTGGAGGCCACGTTCATCGTCGGCGGCACCTCGTGCGTGCTCGCGGCGCTGTGGTTCTGGCGGCAACTGCCGGCAATGCGCGAGGCCGTGCGACCCCGCTACGTGGAACTCGGCATCATCGTCGATCCGTAGCGGTCGACACGGTCACACCGGGGGTCTCAGAGCGGGCCTCGGGGTTGTGAGAGTATTCTGGGCGCTCCACCTCCATGCTGAAACTCTTCCGGCTCATTGCGCCCTTTCGATCGTCGGTTGCCCTCGTGCTGGTCCTGGCCCTCGCGCAGTCGTTGGCCAACTTGTATCTGCCCAGGCTGATGGCCGACATCGTCGACCACGGCATCGTGCCGGGCGACACGCGGCGGATCCTCGAAATCGGGGGCCTGATGCTGCTGGTGGCCGTGCTCGGCACCGCCTGCGCGGTTGCCGGCAGCTTCTTCGCCTCGAAAGTCGCCACTGGGTTCGGCCGGGTCGTCCGCCAATCGGTCTTCGACCGCGTCGCACACTTCTCGGTGCACCAGTTCGATCGCTTCAGCACCGCGTCGCTCATCACCCGCACGACCAACGACACGACGCAGGTGCAGCAGGTGCTGATCATGCTGCTCAGCATGGCCATCACGGCGCCGATGATGGCGATTGGCGGCGTCGTGCTGTCGCTGTCGCAGGACGCACGGCTCGCGCAAGTGCTGATTGCGGTCATCCCGATCCTGTCGCTGGTTCTTTTTCTGGTCATGCGCGCGGCCGTGCCGCTCTTCCAGCAGATGCAGGTCAAGATCGACCGGCTCAACCTCGTGCTCGACGAAGGCCTGACCGGCGTCCGGGTCATCCGCGCCTTCGACCGGGGCGCGCACGAAAGCCAACGCTTCGCCTTGGCCAATCGCGACGTCACCGGCACGGCCATCAGCGTCAATCGCCTGGTCGCACTGCTCATGCCCGCCATGTTCCTGACGATGAACCTGACCAGCGTGTCGATTGTCTGGTTGGGCGCCGTGCGGATCGACAGCGGCGAGATGCAGGTCGGGGCGATGATGGCTTCGCTGCAGTACGCCATCCAGATTCTGTTTGCCGTGTTCATGGTCACAGCCGTCTTCGTGATGCTGCCGCGGGCCGCCGCATCAGCCGAGCGCATCAACGAGGTGCTCGACGTGATTCCCGACGTCAATGACCCGGCGCAGCCGCGCTCCGCTGGTGCGACCAAGGGGCACGTGGAGTTCCAGGACGTGACGTTCCAGTACCCGGGCGCCGAGGAACCGGCGCTGGCGCGCGTGTCGTTCACGGCGCAGCCGGGCGAGGTGACCGCCATCATTGGCGGCACCGGCTCCGGCAAGTCCACGCTGGCCGGTCTGATTCCTCGCTTCTACGACGTCAACACAGGTCGCGTGCTGGTTGACGGCGTCGACGTGAGGGACCTGAGTCAGCAGGACCTGCGCGCGACGATCGGCTACGTGCCACAGAAGACCACGCTGTTCTCGGGCACCATCGCCAGCAACATCCGTTTTGGCCACGACGCGGCGACCGACGACGAGGTACGGACGGCCGCCGAAGTGGCGCAAGCCGCCGAGTTCATCGATCGCATGCCGAATGGCTACGGATCGCCGGTGGCGCAGGGCGGCACCAATCTGTCGGGCGGACAGAAGCAGCGCCTGGCCATGGCGCGAGCGCTGGTGAGACGGGCAGAGATTTACGTGTTCGACGACAGCTTCTCGGCGCTCGACTTCGCCACCGACGCCGCGCTGCGGGCCGCCCTCAGAGCCGAGACCGCCGAGGCGACGGTGTTCATCGTGTCGCAGCGCATCGGCACCGTGATGAGCGCCGACCGGATTGTGGTGCTGGACGAAGGCCGGGTCGCCGGCATGGGCACCCACGCGGAGCTGATGGGCACGTGCGACGTCTATCGCCAGATTGCTGAATCGCAGGCGTCGCTCGAGGAGGTCGCATGAGCGCCGAGCGCACTGCCATGCGCCAGTCCGCCCCGGCCGCCAGCCCGTTTGGCCGGGGACCGATGGCCGGCCTCGGCATGCCGGTACAGAAGGCCAAGGACTTCAAGGGCACGCTGCGCCGGTTGACCGGTTACCTGGCACCCCACCGGCGGGCGCTGGCCGTGGTGCTGCTGGCCGGCTTCGTCTCCACCCTGTTCAGCGTGATCGGTCCGAAGCTGATGGGCACGGCCACGACGAAGATCTTCGAGGGCTATCTGTCACGGCGGCTGGGACGACCCGATGCCGGCATCGACTTTGGCGCCGTGGGCGGCATCATTCAGACTCTGCTCGTGCTGTACGTCGTGAGCGCCGTCTTCCAGTACGTGCAGCAGTATCTGATGTCGGGCGTGGCCCAGAACACGGTCTACGCACTGCGTCAGGACGTGGAGGCCAAGTTCAGCCGCCTGCCGCTCAGGTTCTTCGACACCAAGACCCACGGCGAGATCCTGAGCCGGGCCGTCAACGACCTCGACAACATCAGCAGCACGCTGCAGCAGAACCTCACCCAGCTCATCACCTCGGTGATGACGGTCGTGGGCATCATCATCATGATGCTCACCATCAGCTGGGTGCTGACAATCGTGGTCGTGCTGACATTGCCGTTGAGCGTCGTCGTGGTGGCGCGCATTGCCAAGCGGTCGCAGGGCTACTTCGTGCGGCAACAACGGGCGCTCGGCGAGCTCAATGGACACGTGGCCGAGATGTACGCGGGTCACGCCATCGTCACGGCGTTTGGCCATGAAGGGCGCGCCGTCGCCCGGTTCAACGCACTCAACGACACGTACTACGACGGCGCCTGGCGGGCGCAGTTTGCCACCGGCATGATGTTCCCGATCATGATGTTCATCGGCAATTTAGGCTACGTCGCCGTGGCGGTGATTGGCGGCTTTCTGGTCACGCGCCGGTCGATTGCCATTGGCGACGTGCAGGCGTTCATTCAGTACAGCCGCCAGTTCTCGATGCCGATCTCGCAATTGAGCAGCATCGCCAACACCATTCAGCTCACCGTCGCCTCAGCCGAGCGGGTGTTCGAGTTGCTGGACGAGCCCGAAGAGCCCGCCGACGCCGCCGACGCCGCGGCACCGGCCACCGCCCGCGGCGATGTGCAGTTCGATCGCGTGGCGTTCACCTACGCGCCCGACGCGCCGCTCATCGACGACATGACCTTGACCGTGGCCTCGGGGCAAACCGTGGCCATCGTGGGGCCCACCGGCGCCGGCAAGACCACGCTGGTCAATTTGCTCATGCGATTCTACGACGTGAACGCCGGCGCGATCCGCGTCGACGGCGTCGACATCCGCGAGCTGAGACGGGGTGGGCTGCGCCGGATGTTCGGCATGGTGCTGCAGGACACGTGGCTGTTTTCGGGCAGCATTCGCGACAACATCGCCTACGGACGCGAAGGCACCAGTGACGAGGCGGTCGTGCAGGCGGCCAAAGCGGCCCAAGCCGATCACTTCATCCGCACACTGCCCGACAACTACCGCACGGTCATCAACGAAGAGGCCACGAACCTGTCGCAAGGCCAGAAGCAGCTGCTGACCATTGCCCGGGCGTTCCTCGCCAACCCGACCATCCTGATTCTGGACGAGGCGACAAGCAGTGTGGACACGCGCACCGAGGTCCTTATCCAGGCGGCAATGGCCCAGTTGATGCGCGGCCGGACGACGTTCGTCATCGCCCACCGGCTCTCCACCATCCGCACGGCCGACGTGATTCTGATGATGGAGCACGGCCACATCGTCGAGAAGGGCACGCATCACGCACTGTTGGCCGCAGGTGGCCGCTATGCGGCGCTCTACCGCAGCCAGTTTGCGGGTGCCGCGGCATGACCGCAGGGCGCGCCTCTCGCATGGTCGCGCCGGCGGCGCTCGTCGCGCTGATTGCCGGGGCCCTGGGGCCCGGGTTGCTCGCGCAGGCGCGCACGCTTGCCATCCCCGACATTCAGGGCGCCGGGCCGCGGTCGCCGTATGAAGGGGCCGTCGTGTCGACCAGCGGCGTCATTACCGCCCGCAAGTCCAACGGCTTCTTCATCCAGTCGCCCGAAGGCGCGGGCGACGGGAACGCGGCGACGTCCGAGGGCGTGTTCGTGTTCACGAGCGCGGCGCCGGCCGCCTCGCTCACCCCGGGCACGCTGGTGCTCGTGACCGGGCGCGTGATCGAGTTCGTGCCCGCGGCCGATCCTACGAGCGCGCCGCTCACCGAGATCGCCGAGTCGCCCGCCATCGTGGTGCGGGGCGCAGGCATGTCGCTGCCGGCGCCGCAGGAACTGCGCGCCGACGACGACACGCGGGCGCGTGGCCCCGAGGCGCTCGAACGATTCGAGGGCATGCGCGTGCGCGTCGCCTCGCTCACGACCTCGAGCGGCACGCTCGGCACGGTGAGCGAGCCAAACGCCACGGGCTCGTCAAACGGCGTGTTCTACGGCGTGGTGACGAGCATCGTCCGGCCCTTCCGCGTGCCCGGCATCGACGTCACGCGGCA
>JANNEJ010000958.1:0-5230 GCA_031378585.1 Acidobacteriota bacterium
CGGCAGTTCGCCGTGATCAACCAGAAGGGCGAGGTCGCGACCTTCACCGGGCCCAAGGCCACGGAGTGGGCCGGGGGCAAGACGGGGACGTACTGCACGGCGCAAGGCAACATCCTCGCCGGCGAAGCGGTCGTCACCGAGATGGTGCGCGCCTTCGAGACCACGACCGGGCACCTCTCGCAGCGGCTCACCGCGGCGCTCGAAGCCGGTCAGGCGGCGGGCGGCGACAAGCGCGGCATGCAGTCGGCGGCGATTCTAATCCCCGGCCAGGGGCCGGGCGTGTGGGGGAACAACGACGTCGTGATGCGCCTACAGGTGGATGACAGCCCCGAGCCGATCAAGGAACTGCGCCGTCTGGTCACGGGCTGGAACGATCGCCGGGCCAAGGGGCAACAGCGCGCCGTCAAGTAGTGGTGTGAGCCGCGCTAAGTGGTGGTGCGCCGCAGCACGCACGCGCACCATTCGTCTTCACGCTCGCGCGCGGTGACCGCAAACGCGGACAGCGCCGCCTCCACGTCGGCAGCTTCGCCGTCGACAAAGCCGCTCACGATGAGTTGACCCTCTGGCGCGACCAGTGCCGCCAGTTGCGTGGCCGTGCGGACGAGCATGGCGCCCGTGAGATTGGCGAAGACGAGTTCGGCCGGCGGCCACGGCGCGGTGAAGACATCCGCGGTCTGGAACGTGACGGGCTTCGGCAGGGGATTCAGGACGGCACTGCGCCGCGCCGCCAGAATTGCGTCCTCGTCGATGTCGATACCGGTGCTCGAGCGGGCGCCCGCCAGGCTCGCAGCCATGGCCAGCACGCCGGAGCCGGTGCCGAGGTCGAGCGCGCTGCGGCCGCGCACGTCGATGGTGCTCAGCAGCCGCAGACATAGCCGCGTCGTCTGATGATGGCCGGTGCCGAAGCCCATCGAGGGATCGATCACGATCAGGCACGCGCCATCCGGGACGGGCGCCGGGATGTCCCACGGGGGCGCGACGATGAAGCGGCCGGCGGTGACGGCGCGGTTGGCCTGTTGGCTGCGTGCCACCCAGTCGTCGTCGGGTAGGTCGAGCGCCTCCACGGTCAGGTCGAGGCCCAGCGCGCCGAGCGCGTCAAGCGCGGCATCCCGCAGGACGGCGGTCGAAAAGCACACCCGCCACGCCACCGGGGTCGGCGGCGGCTCCGGGGCCGACGGCGCCGCAGGGTCCCAGAGACCGCCCTGCGGCAGCGGCGGGGGAATCAGATCCTGAATGGCGATGGGCGAGAAGTCGTCGAGGGCGGCGGCGACGAGGCCGTCGACGAGTCCGGTCGGATCGGTGACGGGCGACCGCACATCGAGCGCGGGCCAGGTGCGGGCTTCAGCCAAAGATGTCTTTCACTTTGCCGAAGATGCCCTTGTCGTCGTCCCGTTTTCCTGCCGCGTCGGCCGGACTGACCGTCGCGTGGAACTTCTCGAGCAGCTCACGCTGCTCCCGGCTCAACTTGCGGGGGGTCGTGCCGCGGACGGTCACGAGCAGGTCGCCCTTGCCCCGGCCGGACACGTCGGGCATGCCCTTGCCCTTCAGGCGGAACGTGCTGCCGGTGGCGGACCCTTCGGGAATCGTGACCGCGTGCGGGTCGTCGATGCCGGGCGCCAGGAGCTCGCCCCCGAGCGCCAGGGTCGTGAACGGCACCTCGGCCTCGACGTGCAGGTCGTTGCCGTCGCGGGTGAAGCGTTCGTCGTCCTGCACGAAGATGACGACGTACAGGTCACCAGCCGGGCCGCCCCGCGCGCCGCCTTCGCCTTCACCCTGAAGACGCAGTCGTTGCCCAGACGAAATGCCGGCGGGAATCTTCACGCTGAGCTTGCGCTGCTGCTCGACGTGGCCTTCGCCGTGGCACGTTGCGCACGGCGTCGCCACGACGCGGCCCGTGCCGCGGCACGGGCTGCACGTGCGGGCCATGGTGAAGAAGCCTTGCTGGAAGCGAATCTGACCCGAGCCGCGACATTGCCCGCACTGCGAGGCCGAAGTCCCGGTCGCGGCGCCGGTGCCGGTACAGGTACCGCAGGTCTCACGCCGCGGAATCTGCACCGAGGTCTCGCTGCCCTTGGCCGACTGCGCGAATGTGATCTCGAGGTCGTAGCGAAGATCGGAGCCACGCTGCGGCCCGGAACGCCGGCGTCCGCCGCCGCCCAACATGTCGCCGAAGCCGAAGATATCTCCCAGGCCGCCCAGGATGTCCTCGAAGCCGGTGAACACGGTCGGGTCGAAGCCCTGGGCACCGCCACTGCTGACGCCCGCATGCCCGAAGCGGTCGTAGCGAGCCCGCTTGTCGGCATCGGCCAGCACGGCATAGGCCTCGGCCGCTTCCTTGAACTTCTCTTCGGCGGCGGAGTTGCCGGGATTGCGGTCAGGATGATGTTTCAGCGCCAGCTTCCGGTAGGCGCTCTTGATGTCGGCGTCGGTGGCATCGCGGGCGACGTCGAGCACTTCGTAGTAGTCGCGCGCGCTCACGAGGCCTTGGCCACCCGTACCATCGCGGGCCGCAACAAGCGCTCGCCGAGGCGGTAGCCGCGCCGCAGTTCGTCGAGAATCTCGCCCTCGCGAGCCCCCGGCGCTTCGTCGTAGTCCACGGCCTGATGCACCGCGGGATCGAAGTCGTGACCGGACGTGTCGATGGCCGACACGCCGCGTTTCTTGAGGAGGTCGAGCAACTGACGGTGGATAAGTTCTACGCCGCCTCGATAGGCTTTGGCTTCTGGCGGTGAAGGCACCGCCAGGGCGCGTTCGACGTCATCCAGCACGGCCAGCACGTCGCCGAGCAGGTCCGCGGCGGCCCACTCGGCATGTTCGCGGCGCTCCCGCTCTGTGCGCTTCCGGTAGTTGTCGAATTCCGCGGTGGCCCGCAGCAGCCGGTCGTACAGCTCGTCGCGCTCGCGCTGCAGAGCGTCGAGTGGCGGGGTGATAGCGTCGGGGCCTGGGGAGGTTGAAAGTTCGTCTGACAAGGGTGGTTGGCTCATGGAGTGGAATACCAGGCCGCGCGCGCCGCGCTAGTTCTGGTCGCGCAGGAATCGCGCGACTGCGACGGCTGCGCCGTCGACGACGCTGATGGCGCGGGAATAGTGCATGCGCGTGGGACCGATGACGCCGACCGCGCCCCGCCGCGCGCCGTCGCGGTACGTGGCCACGACGAGGCTGCAGGCATGTAGCTCCGGATCGGGATGCTCGGCGCCGATCACCACGGCGACCCCGGGGCCGTCGAGGTAGGCGTCGAGGAGACGCACGAGCCGCTGTTTTTCCTCCACCATCCGCAGCAACGTGCGGAGGGTGGACATCGAGACACCGTTGGCGTCCTCGGCATCGTCGGCCAGTGACGATGCCCCATCGATGAAGACCGCGGTCGGCGACTCGAGGCCCTCGAGGGTAGTGCGGGCGAGGGTCAGCGCGACCGCCCGCAACTCGTCGTACAGGGTGCGCTGCTCCTCGAGCCTGGCGAGGACGGCCTGGCGCACTTCGTCGAGTGACAGGCCGGCAAACTCGGCATTGAGGTAGTTGGCGGCCTGCGTCAGCGCGCTCGGCGCGATCTCTTCGTTGAGATCGATCACCTTCTGCGAGACGTGATTGCCGCGCGCCACCATCACGACCAGCACCCGCGACGACGACAGCGGCACGAACTCGATGCGCTGGAAGATGGCGTGCATGTCCGAGGGTGCAATCGCGAACCCGACGTGATGCGACACCTCGAAGAGGACGTGCGAGGCGCTCGAGAGCAGCTGGTCGAACAGCGGTGCCTCGCCGGCCTGCTCGCGCAGCCTGGCACCCACTGTCGAGATGTCGCGGGACGCCCGGCGGGTCTCGAGCAGCATGTCCACGTAGTAGCGGTAACCGAGGTCGGTCGGCACGCGGCCAGCCGAGATATGAGGCTGGCTCACGTAGCCCATATCCTCGAGTTGCGCGAGCACGTTGCGGATGGTGGCCGACGACACACCAAGGCCGGGGCGACGGCTCAGCGAGGCGGAGGCCACGGGTTCGCCACTGTCGATGTAGTCCTTGACCAAACAGGCCAGGACGCGGCGGGTACGGTCGGAAAGGGCTCCGAAGGTCATGGGTTTGGCAGTCGGATATGGAGACTGCCAGTGAAAGTATAACAGATACCGCTCCCAGGGCCTCGCCAGGGCCGCCCACGCGACACCGGATCAGCCGCCCGCGGCCGACCGGTTGAACTTGGGCATCCACTTCAGCGAGGCGCTTGCCACCGAGGGGACATCGGCGCGGCCGCGACGGACCGCGATCAGCTCGGCCACGATGCTCACGGCGATCTCCTGGGGCGTGACGGCACCGAGGTCGAGACCGATCGGTGCATGTATTGTGGCAAACCGTTCCGGATCGACGCCTTCGGCCACGAGCGCCTCATACACGCGGGCGACCTTGGCACGGCTGCCGATGAGCCCGACATACCGCAGGTCGCGACTGACCACGGCTCGCAGGGCGTCGAGGTCATGCCGGTGGCCGCGGGTGACGATGACCACGTAGGCGCTGGCGGGGAGCACGGCTCCGGTCAGCCAGCCGGGCACGTCATCGACGACGATCTCGGCGGCATCGGGGAAGCGTTCGCGGTTGGCGAAAGCCTCACGGTCGTCGACCACACGCACCATGAACCCGGCGTCGTGCGCGAATTTACCCAGGTATTGACCGACGTGGCCGGCGCCGATGACATAGACCGACGGCGGCGGCTCAATCGGCTCGATGAACACTTCCATCTGACCGCCGCAGACCAAGCCGTTCTCCTGGGCGAAGTCGTCGTCGAGCTCGTACTTCACGCGCAGGGCCTTACGCGTCTTCAGGGATTCCCTGGCCTTCCAGAACGCGTCGTTTTCATAGCAACCTCCGCCGACGGTGCCGACGGTGCGTCCGTCGGCATACACGAGCATCTTGGCGCCGACCCGCTGGGGAGTCGAGCCGTTGGTGGCCACGATGGTGACGAGGGCGACATCCTCGGCGCGCGACATGGCCTCACCGAGCGCCGCGAAGACTTCCTGGTTCATGACTGAGGTCGATTATTACTGAAAGTGGTGCAGTTGACACCACGTGGCCGGTTCCGTGCCCACGAGGAAGGCCTCGGCGACGGTGCGGGGGCAGGCGGGGAGCGCCAGCAACCCGGAGTCGCGGTCGATGTCGACGAGCGAGACGCCAGCGGGGGCCTTGAACGGCAGGTTGGGACGGCCGGCGAGCGCGCGTTTCATGAACGCCGTCCAGATTGGCAGGG
>JANNEJ010000968.1:0-7982 GCA_031378585.1 Acidobacteriota bacterium
GAAACCCCTCGCTGTCTAGCGCGGCCAAGGCGCGCCCGCGCGCGGCAGTTGTTGCCACGCGTCGCCTGGTCCAGGGGCGCATCTTCTGCCGCCGGTCGGCGAGCGCAGGCCGAGTTTCCTGGCAATTCGTTACGACGCAGGCTGACTCTCGAGCGGTTCGCCCGTTGCAATAGTCGTCGCCGGTGGCCCACGAGCGGGCCAACCACTGGAGGCAGCATGCAACGGTCGAGGGCGGCGCACGGGTTCACCATTGTCGAATCCGTCGTGGCGCTGGCAATCGTCACGACGGGCGTGCTGGGCCTGGCGCAGCTGGCCACGCAGGTGACCTACACCGTGCTTCGGGCCCGGCAACACACGATCGCCGCGGTGCTTGCCGACCAGGGCGTCGCCATGCGGGTGGCCGGTCCGATGGCCGTCACCCCGGTCGACTGCGTGCAGCGCGACGTCGCCGGGTGCGTCGAAGCGCTCGACAGCGTTGGCCGCGTCACGACCGGACCGCCCGCGTTCGTGCGCCGGTGGCGCACTGCGGTCATCGGTGGCACCAGTCCGCCCGCGTGGGGCCTGACCGTCTGCGTCGTGCCCGTGCACGAACGGCGCGGTGCGGGTGTGGCACCCGGGGCTTGCGTGGCGCGCATCGCGTGGGAAGCGGCACCATGATCCGCCACACGGTTCCTCCGGCGCCTGGGCGTGGAGAGGGGGGTGTGACGCTTGTCGAACTGCTCGTGGCGGTGACACTGTTCAGCCTCGCGCTCGCGACTATCGCCGTGCTCGCAACCGCGGTCATGGCAGGCTTCGAAGCCGACCCGGCCGCCGCAGACCAGCAGCAGCGGGCGCGCAGCGGCATCAACGTGCTGATCGACGACGTGCAGCGCGCGGGCAGCGGGTTCGTGCAGGCGCCCGACGACGGGCCGGGCTCGGGGCTGCCATCGCTCCTGCCAGACGCGGTGCCGTCTGGGCCGTGGGCCGTGCGTGCCGTGCCACACGCGCTGACCACGGTGCAGGGGCGGCGCAGCGCGGCGCACGCGACCCTGCGCGCGCTCGCGGCGACTGGCGACGTGTGGCTGCGGCTGGGGCGTCCGGCGTACTGTTCGGCCGTGTCGGCCAGCTGCGGATTCGCGGCGGGCGATGACGTGATGATCTTTGATACCCACGGCCGCTTTGCAATCGCCGCGATACGGCAGGTCGTACTGCCCCTCGACCTCGAGCTGTCGGGGCCACTGGCCGAATCGTGGCGTGCGGGCGCGTCGGTATCGTCGATTGTGGCGCATGCCTACGGCCTGCGTCCCGACCCGGTGACGGGCCTGGGCCAATTGGTCCGCAGTCTCGCTGCCGGTCCTGCAAGTCCGGTCATCGACTTCGTGACCCGCTTCGATCTCGACTGGCACGCGGCGGGCCCCGCGCCGATGCTGCGTCTGGCGCCCGACGGCACGGCGGAGGATGCCACCGCAGGGCCGCGTCCGCCAATGCTGGGCGCGGTGTCCGAGACGGCGTGGCCGGCGGGCGAGAATTGCGCCTACGCGCGCGACGCCGCGGGGGCGCCGGTGTGGCGGGCCGGTGCTGGTCCGGCATCGCTGGCGGCCTTCAGCGACGGTCCGTGGTGTCCCTCGGCCGGGGCGCCCTCGCGATGGGACGTTGACCTGGCCCGCGTCTCGCGAGTCACGGTCACACTCGGTGTGGCGGTGGCGTCGGCGCGACTGCGCACTCCAATGAGTGTGCTGCACGGCGTGGGTGGCGGCTCGCGGGTCGTGCCCGATCTGGTCGTCGTGACCGACCTCATCCCGGGCCGCCGCAACGGAGGACCGTGACATGACCAGACGCAGTGCCAGGACCCAGGACGGATTCGGCCTCGTGTCGGTGTTGATCTGGCTCAGCCTGTTGGCCACGCTGGCTCTCGGCGTGGCGCTCGCCACGTCGACCGAGGCGCCAGCGGCAGGCGCCCTGCACGAGAAGCTGAAGATGACCAGGGCCGCGGAGTCGGCCGTCGCGTTGGCGGTCGCCGTTCTGGCCCAGCACCCCGACTGGACCAATGCACCTGCCGGCGCGTTGACGTCGGCCTTCACCGATGGGCCCGTTGGCGCACGGTCGGTCGGCGGCGCCCTCGTCGACCTGGCCGTCGAGACCAGCCTTCGCACATGCGGACGTGCGGCCCCTTGCGATGACGTGACCACGGCCGTGTCATCACCCGCACGTCCCTGGGGCGTGCACAACCCACGATGGCAGTTGCTCGTGCATCAGCCGCTCGTGGCCCTCGATGCTGCGGCCGGCGCCGTGTGTCCCTGCTACCTGATGGCGTGGGTGGCCGACGACCCGGCGGATGCCGACGGCGACCCCGGCCACGACGCGCCGCCCGGCGTGGCCGGGCATGGGGTACTCCTTGTCCGCGGCGCGGCGGTTGGTGGGCTGGGAGCCTTGGCTGAGGTCGAGGCCCTCGTGGCGCAGCCGTGCCGGCGATCCGCCGCACCGTGCGGAGGCATTCGCGTGCAGTCGTGGGGCGCCGCGGGCGACGGCGTTCCTTGACCTGGTCATGGCCGGGGCGTACCATCCCGATAAGGTGATTGTGCCCATGATTCCACATGCCTCACGCCGTCTGTCCTTCGTGGTCGCACTGGTGCTGATCGTGGCGTCTGCCGCCGCTGCCAGTGCCCAGTCCTTGGCCGATGTGGCGCGAGCTGAACAGGCGCGTCGCAAAGAGCAACCGAAGACGTCAAAGGTCTACACCAACGACAGCGTCAAGACCGACAGCGCTCCGCGCACGCCTTCGGTATTGCCAGCCGATGGCACGAACCCGACGGCTCCCACCGGCGCGGTCGCTCCCGCTGCGGCGTCGGCATCTGCCGATCCGGCCGACTCGTCGAAGTCTGGCGCCAGTGGCGAGCTCAAGGATCAGGCCTACTGGAAGGATCGGATGACCAGCGCCCGCGATCAGTTGGAGCGCTCGAAGACGTTCGCCGACGCACTGCAGTCGCGCATCAACGCACTCACGCTGGACTTCGTGAACCGCGACGATCCGGCCCAGCAGAGCGTCATCGCGCAGAACCGCGTGAAGGCGGTCGCCGAGCTGGAGCGCGTGCAGCGCGAGGTCGTGTCGCAGACAAAAGCCATCGCGGCGATCGAGGAAGAGGCGCGCAAGGCGGGCGTGCCGCCGGGCTGGCTCCGCTGAACCACGTGGGCCGTCCGCCGGCCGATCTGAACGACGCGGTCGTCCTCGTGGTCGAAGACCGCGACTCGCTTCGCACCATGCTCCGGCTCGCTCTCGAGTCGCACGGGCATCGCGTGGTCGAGGCCCGCGATCAGCCCGAGGCCGAAGCGCTCGTCGCGAGCGCGCCGCCGGCGGTGGTCATTACCGACCTGCGGCTCCCGAACGGTGACGGTCTCGGCGTGCTGCGCGCCGTGAAGGCGGTTGACACCGCGATCCCCGTGGTCGTCATGACCGCGTTTGGCGGCGTGCAAGACGCCGTGGCGGCCATGAAAGACGGCGCGCTCGACTTTCTGGCCAAGCCGGTCGACCCAGACCACCTGCAACTCGTCGTTGGCCGGGCGGTGGCGCAGCACCGACTTGTCCGCGAGCACGAGCGCCTGAAACAAGAGGTGGCAGAGCGCCGCGGGGCGCCGCGCATCCTGGGCAAGGCGCCGGTGTTGCTCAAAGCCATCCAGACGATGCAGCGCGCGGCGGCCACCGGCGTGACCGTCTTGCTCGAAGGCGAGAGCGGCACGGGCAAGGAACTGTTTGCTCGCGCCGTCCACGCCTGGAGCGCTCACGCCGAGGGGCCGTTTATCGCCATCAATTGCGCGGCGCTGCCAGAGACGCTGCTCGAGTCGGAGTTGTTCGGGTACGAAAAGGGCGCCTTCACCGGCGCCGGGCAACGCAAGCTCGGGCGTTTCGAGTTGGCGCACCACGGCACGCTCTTCCTCGACGAGATCGGCGAACTGGCACAGAGCATTCAGGCCAAGATTCTGCGCGTGCTGGAAACCCGCGAGTTCGAGCGTGTGGGGGGCACGGCCACCCTGCACGCCGACGTGCGGCTGGTGGCCGCCACCAATCGCAGCCTGCGACAGGAAGTGGCCGAGCGGCGTTTTCGCGAGGACCTGTTCTTCCGTCTGTCGGTGATGCCCATCACGGTGCCGCCGTTGCGCGAGCGTGGCGATGACGTCGCGCTGCTTGCGCGGTACTTCGTCGAGCGCCATGCCCAAGCCTGCGGCCGGAAGCCGCCGCTCCTCGACGCCGATGCGGTGGAGGCGATGGCGTCGTATCCCTGGCCCGGCAACGTACGCGAGCTGCAGAATTGCCTGGAGCGCGCCGCGATTCTCTGCGACCGCGGCGTGATTCACGCCAGGCATCTGCACCTGGCCGAGACGGTGGTGCCTGCGGTGGGCCTGGCCGAGCCTGCCGGCCTGGACCTGTCGGGGACCCTCGCCGAAGTCGTGGAGCGCGCGCAGCACGAGGCCGAGCGCCGCAAGATCGTCGCGGTGCTGGCCGAGACCGGCAACGACACGGCACGCGCGGCCGAGCTGCTCGGGATGGGATTTCGGGCGCTGGTCGTCAAGATGCGGGCCTACGACCTCGGTACGCACTGAGCGCGCCCTGGCTGCGGGGCGCCGCGCTCCTGACGCGGTGGCCCTCCCAGAGTGCGACGCCGATTCCCTACTGGCGTCCGCGGATGCCAAGCGGCGCGAGCGCGGCCCGCAGTTCCCGCGAGCTGACATCGGTGACCGTGGTGGTGGTGCCGCCGCCGGCGGCCAGTACGAAGTGCAGTCGGCCGTTCACGACCTTCTTGTCAAAGCCGATCGCCGCAATGACACCTGCGGCCGGCACGTCGGCCACTGAGGGCAGCGGCCCCAGCCGCGCGATGAGCGCAGACACCCGAGCGGCCAGCGCCGGCGGCGTCACGCCGCGCGCCACGCCGAGGGACAACGCTGCGCGCATCCCGAGCGCCACCGCCTCGCCGTGGCGGAGGCGGCCGTAGCCGGTCGTGGCCTCGAGTGCGTGACCGACGGTGTGGCCGAAGTTCAGGGTCCGGCGCAGGCCGTGTTCATGCTCGTCGGCACTCACGATCGCGGCCTTGATGCGACAGCAGGCGGCAATCACGCCGGTCAGCGCCTCGCCGCGCTGCGTGAGCACGTCGGCAAGCACCGTATCCACCGTGCCGAGCAGCGCGTCGTCAGCGATGACGCCGTACTTGAGCACCTCGTAGAGCCCGGCGCGGAACTCACGGCGCGACAACGTGGCCAGTGCATCGGGATCGACCACGACGAGCACGGGCGGGTGGAACGCGCCAATCAGATTCTTCCCTGCCGCGTGGTTCACGCCGACCTTGCCGCCGATGGCGCTGTCGACCTGGGCCATCACGGTGGTGGGCACGTGCACGAGCCGCACGCCGCGAAGAAAGGTCGCGGCCGCAAATCCCACCATGTCGCCCACGACGCCGCCGCCCACGGCCACGATCGTGGATCCGCGGTCGAGTCGTGCCTCGAGTAGCGCGTCATACAGGCCCGAGACAGTAGTCAGTGTCTTGGCGCGCTCGCCGTCGGCGACGAGGATCGGCGTGACGCGGCCGAAGTGCGCGCCCTGCGCAGTCCACACGCGCCGGCTGGACACGACGACGGTCTTACCGGTGAGGCCGGCCTCCGCGAGCACGGCCCGCAGACGCGTGCGCGCCCCGCGCGACACGAGCACGCCGTAGCGGCCGTTGCGGGAAGTGACGTCGATGGGGGAGGGCGTCATGCGGGTGCGCGGCCGAAGAGCCGCAGATGCGGATGGTAGGATACACCGGGTGCGGGATTCCGCGGATTTTCTCATCATCGGCAGCGGCGTCGCCGGGCTGCGCGCCGCCGCGTCGCTTGCGGCGCATGGGTCGGTGCTGGTCCTCACGAAGGCCAGTGAACCGGGCGAGAGCAACACGGGTTACGCGCAGGGTGGCATCGCCGCCGCGGTGGGCGATGACGACTCGCCTGACCTGCATCTGCGCGACACCGAGGCCGCCGGCGACGGCCTGTGCCGTCACGACGCCGTCCGCGTGCTCGTCGATGACGGGCCCACCTACGTGCGGGAACTGGCGGCGTGGGGCGCGCGTTTCGATCGCGACGAGCACGGGCGCTTCGCCCTGGGCCGCGAAGGTGCGCACAGCGTGCGGCGCGTGCTGCACGCGCGCGACGCGACGGGGCGCGAGATCAGTCGTGTGCTGTGGCAGCACGTGTCGGCCCTGCCGACGGTGCGCATCGTGGACGACGCCCGCGCGGTCAGTCTTCGTCTCGAGCATGGCGTCTGCGTCGGGGCACGGTATGTGCGCGGCCATGACACGGTGGACGTGCTGGCCTCGGCCACGCTGCTGGCGACCGGCGGCGCCGGACGAGTGTTTCGCGAGACGACGAATCCGCCGGTGGCCACCGGTGACGGCATCGCGCTGGCATGGCAGGCCGGGGCAGCCGTGGCTGACCTGGAGTTCGTGCAGTTCCATCCGACGGTCATGGCCGTGCCCGGCACAGCGCGCTTCCTTCTGTCGGAGGCGCTCCGAGGCGATGGCGCGCGGCTGCTGAACGTGCACGGCGAACGCTTCATGACGCGCTACGAGCCGGCCGGCGAGTTGGCGTCGCGCGACCTCGTCGCCCGGGCCATCGTGCGCGAGGAGGTCCGCACCGGGGCGCCGGTCACGCTGTCGATGCGGCATCTCGACCAGGACTGGGTGCGGCACCGGTTCCCCACGATTGCGGCGGCGTGTGCGGAGCGCGGCCTCGACCTAGCCACCGACGCCGTGCCGGTGTCGCCGGCGGCGCACTACCTCATGGGTGGGGTGGCTACCGACATCTTCACCCGAACGACCGTGCCGGGCCTGCATGCCGCCGGGGAAGCCGCCTGCACCGGGGTGCACGGGGCGAACCGGCTGGCGAGCAACTCGTTGCTCGAAGGCCTGGTGTACGGCGGACGGGCCGCCGCCGCCATGTGCGAACCGCCCCGTGCCGGCGAGGTCGAGCGTGCGCGCGCGCGCGGCGCCATGCCAGCCGCCGCGGCGGCATCGGTGGTGCCGTCGGTCGAGGCGGTCCGCGAGCTGATGTGGCGCCGTGTCGGGCTCGTGCGCGACGTCGCAGGTCTGACCGAGGCCGTCGTCACGCTCGATGGCTGGCGGCGCGCCGCGCAGCCGAACGGCCAGGCCGACGTCACCGCGCTCGGCGCGCTCGCCACGGTGGCGTGGCTCATCGCCCGGGCCGCCTTCGACCGCTGCGAGAGCCGCGGCGGTCACGCGCGTTCGGACTTCCCGGCCAGAGACGATCTACACTGGATGGTTCATATCGCTGAGAGTGTCCATGACCAAGAACGCTGACGCGGGCGCAGGTTTCGTCACCGAAATCACCCCGCAATCAACCGATTTCTCACGCTGGTATCTCGACGTCGTCCGCAAGGCCGAACTTGCCGACTATTCGCCCGTGAAGGGCTGCATGGTGATCCGGCCGTACGGCTACGCCATCTGGGAGCTCATCCAGCGCCAGCTCGACGATCGCTTCAAGGCCACCGGCCACGTGAACGCGTATTTCCCGCTGTTCATCCCCGAGAGCCTGATCATGAAAGAGGCCGAGCACGTCGAGGGCTTTGCGCCGCAGGTGGCCTGGGTCACCAAGGGTGGCACTGAGGAACTCGAGGAGCGGCTCGTCGTGCGCCCCACGTCCGAGACCATCTTCGGCGTGATGTACCAGAAGTGGATTCAGTCGTGGCGCGACCTGCCGCTGCTCATCAACCAGTGGGCCAACGTCGTCCGCTGGGAGAAGGTGACGCGTCCGTTCCTGCGCACGACGGAATTCCTGTGGCAGGAGGGGCACACGGCCCACGAAACGGAGGCAGAGGCGCAGGAAGAGACGCTCAAGATCCTGGCCCTCTACAAGGAGTTCTGCGTCAACGTGCTGGCGATGCCGGTGGTGGACGGGCAGAAGAGCAGCAGCGAGAAGTTCGCCGGTGCCGAGCGCACCTATTCCATCGAGGCACTGATGGGTGA
>JANNEJ010000972.1:0-3068 GCA_031378585.1 Acidobacteriota bacterium
CCGGGTGCGCGGCGGGTCGCCGACCTGCTCGACGGCGCGGACCTCGGTGCAGATCTCGCGGGCATCGACGCCCTCCTCGGTCTGCTCGATCTTGCCTTCATCAGCGGCGACGACCAGGCGGTGTCGCGCCTCTTGCCGCGGTCGCGCTCGGCGGGTACGCTCATCGTCGTGACACACGGCGCCAACGGCAGCAGCGCGCTCGTGAGTGGCCACCGGGTCTCCGTGCCGGCCGTGCCCGTGCCGGTTGGCGAGCGCGTCGACACGACTGGATGCGGAGATGCCTTCCAGGCGGCGTTCACCGTCGAGTACCTCACACACGGCGACGTGGTCGCGGCGTTACATGCAGGAAGCCTTGCCGCGGCGGAGGTGATCCGTCACCTGGGTGCGATTGCCGCGGAGTTCAATCCATGAGCCGGTTTCGCGAGATCTTCCCACGCCCCGCGCCGCTCATCGGCATGATCGCGCTGCCGCCGCTGCCGGGCTATGGGGCCTTCACGTCGGTCGATGCCCTTGTGGATGCGGCGCTGGCCGATCTCGCTGCGCTCGAGGCGGGTGGTGTGGACGGCGTGCTCGTCGAGAACGACTTCGACCAGCCGCACACCCTGGTCGGCGGCCCCGAGATCGTCGCCGCGATCACGCGTGTGACGCGCGAGGTCGTGCAGCGCGCGCGCGTCCCGGTCGGGGTTGAGGTGCTGCTGAACGACTGGCGTGGCTCTCTGGCCGTGGCCGCGGCGGCCGGTGCCAGCTTCATCCGGCTCGATTTCTTCGTCGACCGCGTGCGCTCCACGCTGGGCGTCATCGAGCCGGAGCCCGCGGCCATCATCGCTTACCGCGACGCGATTCGCGCCGGCCACGTCCTGCTCTTCGCCGACCTCCAGGTGAAATACAGCACCCCGGTCGACGGCCCGAAGCCGATGGAGCAGTCGGCCCGCGAGGCGGCGGCCGCAGGCGCCGACGCCGTGATTGTCACGAGCCATGAAACGGGGATCGGTCCACATCCCGACGATCTGCGGGCGGCGCGCGCCGGCGGTGTCCCGGTGCTCATCGGCAGCGGGCTGAGTCCTGCCAACGCCCACGAGTTGGCGCCACTGGCCGACGGCTACATCGTGGGCACGTCGCTCAGAAGCGGACGCGCGTGGCAGGACCGCGTCGTGACGCCGCAGGTGCACGCGCTCCTCCACGCGATCCGCGGCGCATGACGACCTCGCCACCGCTCAAGCGGAACCTCGGGGTGGCGGCCGTGGCCGCCATCGTCGTCGGGAACATGCTCGGGTCGGGCATCTTCTTCACGCCAGGAGAGCTCGCCGCCGTGGCCCAGCACCCATGGCAGGTGCACTTCATCTGGGCGCTCTCCGGGCTCATCACGTTGTGCGCGGCGTTGACGCTGGCGGAGCTGTGCGCGCGGCTTCCGCAGGCCGGCGCCACTTACCACATCATCTCTGAGGCGTTCGGGCCCTTGTGGGGCTTCATGCTGGTGTGGCTCGAGTTGTGGGTCACCGGACCGGGAGCCATTGCGTCGAGTGCGGTGGCGCTCGGTGAGTTCCTCCATCGCTTTGTCGACGTCTTGCCGGGCGTGTCGCCGGTCGGCTGGGGCTCAGCGGCCATCGTCTTCTTCGCCCTGATCAATCTGGCGGGCGTGCAGTGGGGAGGTCGCACCCAGATTCTGCTGACCACCGTGAAGGTGCTGGGTATTGCGGGCCTGGTCGTCGGCGGGCTCTTCCTGGCCGCGCCAGCGGCGGTCGCGCCGTTGCCGGCCGACGCGTCGGCCGAGAGCGGCCTGCTCGCGTTCATCCGGTTCACCGGACTCGGAATCGCGGCCGTGCTGTTCACCTACGACGGCTGGATCGACGTGACGAATGTCGCGGGGGAAGTCCGCAGGCCCGCGCGCGACCTGCCGCTCGGTCTCGGCCTCGGCGTCGCGGCGCTGACCGTGCTCTATCTCGTGGTCAACGTCGTCTTTCTTCGGGTCGTCCCCCTGACCGAGATGCGGGCGGCGCCGGCGCTTGTGGCGACGACGGTGGCCACCGCGTCGTTTGGCGCGCGCGGAGGAGCGCTGCTGAACGGCCTGATGACGATTTCGATCTTCGGCGCCCTCGGAGGGCTGGTGATGACGCAGCCACGGCTCTTCTACACGCTTGCCGCGCAGTATGCGGGGGCCTCGACCGGCGTCCTTCGCCGCTTCTTCTCGCTGCTGGCGCATGTGTCGCCCCGCACGTCAGCACCGACCGGCTCGATCCTCTTCACCACCGCCGCCTCGCTCGCCGCGCTGTGGTTCTTCGGGTCGTTCTCGCGGCTGGTCAATTTCTCGACCGTGCCGCTGCAGGTGGCGGTCATCTTCATGGTGGGCGCGATCTTCCCCCTCCGGAAGCGCTATCCGGACACGAGTGGCTACCGGACCCCTGGATACCCGGTCACGCCGGTGATCTTCATGGTGGTCATGACCGGGTTTGTCGTGAGCGCAACCGTGTTTCGACCCACTGAGCCGCTGAGCGGCATGGCCCTCGGGGCGACCGGTGGCATCGACTATTGGAGACTGGCGAAGGCCCGCGCGGCTGGTTGACTCATCTGCCCCTTGGATGGGCGCGGTCGGGCATTCGCGCCGTGACGCGGCACCGCCGATTCGCTACCATGACGCGCTTGGCCGCCTCGCTGCCCACGCCCTCGCTCAAGCGCGCGCTCGGGTTGCCGTCGCTCGTGGTGTTCGGTCTGGCCTACGTGGCGCCAATCAGCGTGTTCACCACCTACGGCGTGGCGTCGAACATCTCGAACGGGCGGCTCGCGCTGTCGTATCTCGTGGCCACCATGGCCATGCTGCTCACGGCGCTGTCGTACGCCAACCTCGCGCGCTGGTTTCCCGAGGCCGGCTCGGTGCACACCTACGCGTCGCGGGCGCTGCATCCCCACGTGGGCTTCCTGGCGGGCTGGGCCATCGCGCTTGACTACGTGATGATTCCGGTCATCAACGTCATGATTGCCGGCATCTTCGGCGCCTCGCTTCTGCCCGCGGTGCCGGCGTGGACGTGGGCGGTCGGGTGGCTCGTGACGGTCACCGCGCTCAACGCGCTCGG
>JANNEJ010000080.1:0-4374 GCA_031378585.1 Acidobacteriota bacterium
CGGCGCTGGCGGCTGGAGCGCGACCGGTTCCAGCGCGCTCTCGCGAATGGCCGGAATCGCGGCGGGCGAGGCGAGAAACGCGATCAGGCTGCGCGCGGCATCGGGATGTGTCGCGGCGGCGCCAATGCCGGCCGAGAACACCGTCACTCTCTGCGCGCCGGCTGGCAGTGGCCCCACGTAGTCGATGCCCGGCTCCGGCAGCAGCTCGCTGATCTGCTGAAAGCCGATCTCGGCCTCGCCGCGCGCCACGACCGCGGCGACGCGCTCGCCTTCTATCCTGCGGCTCTTCGGCAGCACCTGGTCAGCGATGCCGAGCCGCTGGAACAGCTCGGTCGACAGATACGTGCCGCTCACGCTGGCCGAGTAGGCAATCGACTTCGCAGCCAGCAGCGTGCGCCTCAGCGCATCGACCGAACTGATGTCTGGCTTCGGAGCACCCTGCCGCACCGCCATCCCAATCGCGGAGCGCGCCAGATCGACCCGCGTGCCTGGGACGATTCGACCGTCCCTGAGCAACTGTTCGAGCGCGGCGTCGGCCACGATGACGACGTCAATGGCTTCGCCGCCCGCCAGCCGCGACGCGATGGACGAGGCGCCCGTGCCCGCCGACGTGGCTTCGGTCACGAGACGATGGCCCGTGGCACGCTCGAACTGAGGGGCGAGCCTGAGATAGGCCGCGGTGAATGCCCCCGAGGTCATGACCTTGATCTCGTCGGCCCGGGCGGTGCTTGCGACTAACAGGAAGGCTGCGGCCATCGCCGTGACCGCTCGTGAACGATGCGCGCTCGTCGTCATGAAGGCTCCCTGCACTCGTCCCGAGACTCGTTAGCGCGGCGTCGCGGCCTGCCGCGCCAGCATCTCCGTCAGCACCCGCCCGTCGGCGCTGCTCGGCGCCTCAACCCCCACCATCGCCGCCACCGTCGGCGCCAGGTCGTTCAGCGCCGCATGCTGGTCATAGCGGCCCGGCGTGATGCCAGGGCCCATGAAGATGAGCGGGATGTGCGCGTCGTAGTTGTAGGGCGAGCCGTGCGTGGTGCCCTTCGGCGCGCGCATCCAGAACGGATCGAAGACGATCTCGAGGTCGCCCGATCGCTGCGCGTTGAAGCTGCGCAGCACGCGACGGCCAATGAGATCCGGCGCCACCTCACCGCGTTGCAACTGGTCGCGGGTGTAGACACGCGCCACGTGCGGTGTTTGCAGCGCGGCGTCAGCGGCCACCCGCCGCACGTCTTCGGGCTCGAGCTTCCGCTCGGCGATGAGCGCGTGGTTCAGGTACGGCGAGGAGCCGGCCGTGGCCAGCAGCCAGTTTCCCGGGCCAAAGCGCGCCTCGAGCGCGGCCGTGATGGGCGGGAACAGCGTCTTTGCGTCGATCCGCCCCCCGGGCAGCCGCCGCTCCTGCTGCACCTCGGGCACCGGCGCCACGCCGTGATCCGCCGTCAGCACGATCAGCGTGCGCGCCAGGCCGACCTTCGCGTCGAGCGTGGCGAAGAACTCCGCCAGCTGGCGGTCGGTGCGCACCGACACCACGCGCACCTGCGGCGACTCGGGGCCGTACCCGTGGCCGATGGTGTCGTTGTCCGACAGGCCGACCGAGAGCAGGTCGGTGACGCCGCGCTGCCCCAGACGTTCGCCCGTCACGGCCTCGGCGGCCAGGGCCAGCACCCGCGCATTGGTGTCGACAAGACCAGTGCCCTGGGGCGGCACGGGGCGCGCGTTGAACGCCGTGACCCACGCCGGCAGCGCCGCGAAGTAGTACGTGCTGCTCACAAACGGCGCGCCCGGACCAGGCAGCCAGAACGCGCCGTCGGCGCCGTGGCCGGCCGGCAGGATGGCGCTGCGATCCTTCATCGAGATGCCGTATACGCGTGGCACCCGCGCTGGATCGCCGCGAGGCGCCGCCATCTTCATCTCGTCGCCCACGGTGCTGGCCAGCATCCGCGCGGGCGAGGCGCCAGGGCCCTGGCCGCCGAGCAGCGTCACCGTGAGGTCCGTGATGCTCTCGACGGACTTGCCGGTCGCGCGATCGAACCAGTCGTTGCCGATGATGCCGCTCACCGACGGCGTGGCGCCGCTCAGCATCGTGGCGTGGCCCACGGCCGTCACGGTGGGGTAGTGCTCCAGATAGGCGTTCGTGAAGACGGCGCCGCGGGTGAGCAGGCGCTGCAGTCCGCCGGTGTACTCGCGCTCGAACCGCCACAGGTAGTCGGGCCGGAACTGGTCCACCGCCACGAGCACGACCAGGCGAATCGCGGCGTCAGCGACCGGTGGAACCGCCGTTCCCTGGCGCACTTGCGCCGCTTCGGGCCGCAGCGTCGCGAGCAATACGGCAACAATCAGGACGGCAAGCAGGCGATAGGCCATGCGGACGATTCTACTTCCCGCGGCGCCACTTGCTCTGGGGTGGGGGCGCTGTATGATGCCCCCAATTCCACTCAGCGAGGTACCACTGATGGCACGTCAGGAGATTCGCAGCTACGACTACGTCAATCATCCCTACGCCCGAGTGCGAGAGGCGCTGGTGGCCGATCCGACTGGAGTCTTCGCCGCCGCCACGCGGGCGGCTGCCACTCGCGCCAATGCGGTAGCGGCGCAACTCCGGGTCACGGTGGGCGGCGTAGACGTGGCGGCCGACGTCGTGTTCGCCATCGGCGCCGTCGAGGACGACACCAGCGGGCCCATCGGCGGGCCGCTCACGCGGGTGCCGGTGTCGTGGGAGGCGGCGAACCATCCGCAGCTGTTTCCGCTGATGAACGGGGTGCTCACGGTCTATCCACTTACCGCCACCGAGACGCAACTGGATTTCCTGGGCCGCTACGACACGCCGCTCGGCGTGGTCGGCAGCGCCGTGGATGCGCTGGTGGGGCACCGGATTGCCGAGGCGTCGGTGCACCGCTTCATTGGCGACGTCGCCCGGTATCTGCGAGACAAAATCGCGTAGCGCCACGCGGCAGCCAGCGACGCGCAGCCCCGCTACCAGGCAATGTCGATGGGCAGGCGCGTGGCCATGTTGGCACGCGCCTCGATGGCCTCGCCCGCGGCCAGGCACAGGTCTTCGCGGAAGCGCGCGGCCAGAATCTGCACGCCCATCGGCAGCCCGTCGACCACCCCTGTCGGCACGGCCAGCGCCGGCACGCCCAGCACGGGCACGGCGGTGAGTGTGGCGCACTCGCGCCAGACCTCCGCCGTGCGTTCCACGCTGTGCACGTCGAAGCCGCGCGTGTAAACCGGCTGGCTGCACACCGGTGTCAGCACCAGCGGCACGCGTTCGAAGAACTGCTGCCACTGGCGCACCACGCGGGAGCGTTCGGCCAGCGCCGTCATGTAGGGCACGCCGTCTTCGGCGGGATGCGCGTCGAGCATAAGGCGCATGGCGCGGCGAATGCCCAGGTCGCCGTATTGCTCGATGGCGGGCCACAGGAACACGCGAATCTCGGGCATCTGCATCGCGAACCACAGTTCCATCGCGCGCGTGAAGCCAGGCGTAGGCACGTCCACGATCTCGTAGCCGGCCTCGGCCAGCCAGTCCGCCGCCTGGCGCATCGCCTGGGCCACGGATGGATGCAGCCGCGCCCCACCGAGCGCGTCGGGCCCGGTCACGACGGCCACGCGCAGCGGACGCGGCAGTGGCGGCCCCTCGAGCGGCGCGTCTATCCACCACGGGTCGCGCACGTCACGCGCGGCCATGGCGGCCAGCCCCAGTCGGATGTCGCGCACGGTGCGCGCCAGCGGCCCTTGCACCGAGAGGAACTGCGACGACATCGAGCGTTCCGCTGCGGCGGCGGTGTACGCCGGCACGCGGCCAAACGACGGGCGCAGCCCCACGAGGCCGCAGGCGTACGCGGGATAGCGGATCGAGCCGGCGATGTCGTTGCCATGCGAGAGCGGCGTGATGCCGGCAGCCACCGATGACGCGGCGCCACCGCTCGACCCTCCGGGCGTGTGCGTCTCGGACCATGGGTTGTAGGTGAGGCCGCGCAGATCGTTCTCGGTATCGAGCCGGAAGCTGAAGCCCGGCGTGTTGGTGCGGCCCAGGATCACGGCGCCTGCGGCCGTCCAGTTCGCCACGACCGGGCTGTGCTCGGCGGCGACCTGGCCACGAAACGCCACCACGCCGTTGGTCGTGGCGCAGCCCGCCTGGTCGATGTTCTCTTTGACCGTCACCGGCACGCCGTGCAGCGGCCCCAGCGTGTCGCCGCGCGCCACGGCGGCATCGGCCAGGTCGGCGGCGTCGCGGGCCTGCGCGGCCAGGTTCACGGTGACCGCATTCAGGCGCGGATTCACCGCGGCCATGCGCGTCAGGCACGCGTCCACCGCCTCGCGCGACGAGATCTCGCGCCGCGCGATGGCGCGCGCCATCCGGGTTGCATCCCACCG
>JANNEJ010000148.1:0-3446 GCA_031378585.1 Acidobacteriota bacterium
CCAGGTCGACCGGTCGACGGCGGGACTGTCGATCGGTGGGCTGATTACGCTCGATGCCCTCAGTCGCGACCAGACCGTGCGCGGTGAGTACACGGTGCTGGCTGAAGCGGCTGGTGCCGTGGCCACGCCGCAGATTCGCAACGTCGGCACGCTGGCGGGCAACGTCTGCCAGCGTCCGTGGTGCTGGTACTACCGCAACGGCTTCCCGTGCTACAAGGCCGGCGGCAACCGGTGCTTTTCGGTGACTGGCGAGAACGAATTCCACGCCATCTTCGGCGGCGGGCCGAGTTTCATCGTGCATCCGTCGGATACGGCACCGGCCCTGATGGCGCTCGGCGCCACGTTCAGCATCAGCGGACCCAGTGGCGACCGCAGGCTCACTGCGCCGGAGTTCTTCACCTCGCCGCGGCAGAACGCTGCGAAGGAGAACGCGCTCGCCGACGACGAAGTGCTGATGGCCGTGCAGATTCCGGTGGCGAAGCCGGGCGTGCTCAGCACCTACAAGAAGCTGATGGACCGCGAGGCGTGGACGCACGCGGTGGTCAGCGCGGCCGTGGTGCTCGAGATGAACGGCGACGTCGTGCGCAGCGCGCGCGTCGTGCTCGGAGGCGTCGCCCCGATTCCGTGGCGATTGCCGGCGGTGGAGAAGGTGCTGACCGGCCAGAAGATCACCGACGCTGTGCTGCGAGAGGCCGGCGAGGTGGCCATCGCTGGCGCCCGTCCGCTGTCGCAGAACGCCTACAAGGTGCCGCTGACGCGAAACCTCGTGCGGCGCACCATCAAGGAACTGGCCGGGCGCGCCTAGAGGCGTCGAGACCAGGCGTAGAGGCCCTGATGAATCGTCGCGATCTGCTGCTGCTCAAACCGACCTCGAAAACGCGCGTGTTCGAGCTGGCGTGCGCGAGCCTCTACATGCGTTACCTCGGCACCCAGACGCCCAGCGCGCCGGCAACGGTGCTCGACGACTACTGGCTGGGCGAGCCGGAACTGCAGTGTGCATCCCCGAGCGCGCGCGAGCTCTTCGACGGCCTGCAGCGCGACCTCGCTGGCGCGAACGTGCTGCGCGTCGTTGAGCCGCAGTGGCTGGCCGATGCCGAACTTCGGCAGGAAGTCGACGCGCTCGTGGTCCGCTTCAAGGCATCCGGCGGCCGCGTCGAGATTGTGACCGCGTCTTCGGACGGCCCGCGCACGACGGTCGAGAGGTCATCGCAGGTCTAGCTAGCTTAGCTAGGCCGGCCGCTTCAACTCCGCCGTGTGGAACGGCTCGAGGGTATCGAGCGCCTCGACGCCCTGTGTCTTGACGTCCCACTTGAAGAAACGCAGCACGATGGTGTCGGGCGTGAAGTCGGCGAGCGTGAAGCCGTGCTGTTCGATGGGCTTCACCTGTTCGTCGACCGTGAGATGCAGGGGCGGCGTCGCGCCGACCTTGCGAATGCTGGAAGGCCAGCCGCCGGCGTGCGTGCCCACCGGGCCGGTCAGCACGCTCACGACCGGGTTGGCCGACAGGTCAAGCGTGCCAGCGCGCAGGATGCGACTGATTGCGATCGCATGCAGGTCGCCGCTCATCGACAGCGGGATGCGCCCGCGCATGCCCGACATCGCGGCCAGCAACCGATCGTGCTGCGTGAGCCAGCCCGACTGCCAGTAGGGTTTCGCGACCTGCGTCGTGAGCTTGCCGTCTGGGCCCAGCACATCTGGATACCACTCGCCCCATTTGCCGGCCGACCATCCAGGCGGGTTCGACGGCGCGTTGACGACGTGCGCAACGTCGGTGGCGGCCATCCGCCGCGTCAGCCAACCCTCGACCTGCCGGTCGAGAAACACCGCGCTCGGCCCGGCCAGCGTCATCGTGCGCCGCACGGTGTAGAGCAGCACCTCGGCGAGTCGGCCGTAACGCAGCGTGCCGAAGCTTTCCGATACGGGCAGCGCGCGTGCGTCCAACGATGAACCGACCAGCCCACGCGGGCGCATGGCGTCGGGCAGGAACTCCGGGTAGTACATCGACTGCGTCGCGCGCGCCATCTCGGTCATGAAGCCATCGGGCGGAAGCGTGACGATCTCGTCGTAGGCATCGTCGTTGTCGTAGTAGTCGTGGTCGTCCTGGATGAAGAACACCGGCGTCGACCGGAACTCCGTGCCGTAGACCGGCGCTATTTGCGGGCCCGCGGCGCGCTTGAGGATGGCCTCGTTCTCGGAGCCGAGCACGAGATCCGAGCGATCGAACGTCCCTTTAGCAATCTCTTGTGCGCGCGGCGACACGCCGTTGTTCCGCGTCGTCAGCGGCGAGCGCAAATCCCAGTACACGTGGTCGCCATTGGCGACCGCGGCGTCGGGCTGAAACGAGAGGGCGCGTCGTAGCAGGCGGTTGCGGACGGCGGGTGGCAGGAAGCCCAGCGCCTCATGGCCACCTGCACACGTGAAGAACAGCACGCGCAGCTTCTCTGGCCGCGCCTCGGGTGAGGGAAACGTCGTGAGGTCCCACGGCTCACACAGCGACCGGCCGCCACGCGCCGTCAGGCTGAGCGGATAGCGCCTCGCCGGGGCCAAGCCCGTGGCGTGGAACGCCCACATCTCGCCTCGTGTGTCCGTCATGCGGCCAGGTACCGTGATGCTGCCGACCCGCAGGATCGGTGGCTCCGACAGCGGCGCCTCGAACGAGGCCTTGAGCAACATCTGTGTGTCGCTCACCGTGGGCAGCAGGTGGCGCACCGCCCCGCGGTTCCAGGCCCCTGCAGTAGAAGGCCGGGCACTGGTCTGCGAGCGCAGTTCCGAAGGCAGGGCCGCCAGCAGCGACCCGGTGGCGGTGGCGCGCAAGAAGTCGCGACGTTTCATGGGCCACACTCTACACCCGCTCGCCGGCCCTTCTGCTTGCCCATTCTTGGGCGGTCGTAGTACGGTCCGCGTCATGCAGACTCACCGTCTTCGCGTCGTATCGACCTGCGTGCTGCGCCTGCTCTATGTCTTTCTCCTTGGGGGAACGAGCACCGCGAGCGCGCAAGGCGGGGCCGTTCTGCCACCTGGCGGCTGGCCCGTGGTGACCGTGCACGGCGAGACGTGGAATCAGCAGCAGTTGCTGCAGCGCAATCTCGGCGGACGCGACGACCAGACCACGGCGTTTCCACCCCACCGCGTCGTCGGGAACATCTACTACGTGGGCTCGCACAGCCTGGCCTCGTACCTCATCGCCACGCCGCAGGGTCTGATTCTGATCAACAGCTCCTACGAGCGCAGCGTCCCGGTGATTCAGAAGTCGGTGGAGGCGCTCGGCTTCAAGTTCTCGGACATCAAGATCCTGCTCGGCAGCCACGCCCACGGCGACCACATGGAAGGCGACGCGGCAGTGAAGGCACTGAGTGGCGCTCAGGTGGTGGCGATGGCGGAAGACGTACCGGCGCTCGAGCGGATGACGCCGGGCGGGAAGCCGCATCCCATCGACCGCGTCATCC
>JANNEJ010000158.1:0-3552 GCA_031378585.1 Acidobacteriota bacterium
GCGCACCGACCGCGGGTTCGGTGCGATGCGCGCGATCGAGCCCAGCACGGCAGGCGTGCGGTGGGAGTTCAAGTACTACACGCCGTCGATGGCCGGCGTGCTCTCTACGGCGTCGAACCTGATCTTCGGCGGCGACATGGATGGCAACGTGATGGCGTTTGACGCCGCGTCAGGCAAGAACCTCTGGCACTTCCAGACCGGGTCGGCCATTTTCGCGGCGCCGGCGACCTATATGCTCGACGGCCGTCAATTCGTCGTGATGCCGGCCGGCACGACGCTCTACGCGTTCGCACTGCCGCCACGATAGGTCTGGGGCCGCCGGCCGTCCGAATCGAGGCAGATCTACGTGGGCAGCAGCCGGGTCACCGTCCAGTAGAGGCCCACGGCCGCAATCGCCAGCGATGCCGGCACGACCACGCGCCGGTGATACCACGGGTGATGCCGCCCCCAGCCCACGAGCAGGGCGGCGCCGGCAATCACGGTGAGTTGGCCGGCCTCGACGCCCAGATTGAAGCCGAGCAGGCCGACGGCGAAATCGGTACGCGGCAACTGGAGGCCGGTGAGCACCCCGGCAAAGCCCAGTCCGTGCAGCAGGCCAAACACGAACACGAGCGCCACGCGGGCGCGCGTGAGGGCCTGCGTGCGCAGGTTCTCCACCGCGACGTACACGATCGAGAACGCGATGAGCGGTTCGACCACGCGCGCCGGCAGCGACACGACGCCGTAGAGTGCCAGCCCAAGGGTCATGGAGTGCGCCACCGTGAAGGTCGTGACCTGCACGAGCACCGGACGCAGTTGTGCGCGCAGCAGGAACAGCCCGACGACAAACAGGATGTGGTCGAGGCCTTTCGGCAGGATGTGCGTGTAGCCGAGCACGAGGTACTCGCGCAGGCGCGACCATATTGTAGGCCGTGCAAACGGCCCGCCGAGGGCGAGCGACGTGCTCCACGCGTCGCCCTGCACCCACTCAGTGACGGTCGACCCATCGGCCAGCGCGATCGTCAGCGGGTACGGATCGACCACCAGTCCGTAGTACCACCGCAGCGAGTGAGCCGCCGGCGGCAACTGGCCGTGCAGCGTGTAGGCCGCCAGCGCGAACTGACCCGCTGGCACGACGGCGGGCGGCGGCGCGTAGTCGGCCGCCACCGGACGCACTTCGTGGCCGTCCACGAAGAGCACGACGCGGTCGATGATCTGCGGGGCGAGCGCCGTGAGTCTCGCGTCACGCGCGGCCGGATCCGACGTATCGGTAGACACGCCTCCTGCAAATGAGCCCATGCGCAGCAGCAGCCACGCCGGGTCGTGGGCCAGGCGCAGCGTGAAGGCGCCACCTGCGGCCACGGTAAGGTGCACGGTCGTGCGCTCGAGGTCGTGGGCGTGCGGCGGGGCCTGAAGGGCGAGCACCGCAATGAGCGTGGCGGCGACCAGGTGCGCCGCCCGTGGCGCCCCTTCACTGCCGGCCGGTGTGACCCCGGCGTCCGGCGTACTCGGCGTTGTGCGCGCACGCATCGCGGCTATCATATGCTCGCGCTCCGGCCGCACCCTGAGGCGGCGCCACGGAGGGCACAGAGGCGATGATGCGAATCGTGTACCTGACGCTGGCGGCGGCGATCGCGGCGGGCACTGAGGGGCTCCAGGCTCAGGCACCTCCTGCGAAGGCCGAGGTCGTGATGGTGGCGGGCTGCCTGCGCGAACAGGCGGCGGGCGAGTGGCGCGTCGTGAACGCCACCGATCCGAAGCCGAGTAACGCCGTCGCGCCCGCGGCCGCCGACTTGCCGGCCATGCCCGTCGTGGGCACGCAGCAGTTCCAGCTGATTGGCGTGTCGATCTTCGACCTGCCCAGCCACAAAGACCACACGGTCGTGCTCAAGGGGCTGCTCATTCCCGCCAAACCCCTGAGCCGTCTCAACGTCACGTCGGTCACGATGCTGGCGCCCACCTGCCAGGCCGGCAAGTAGTGGCGGGCGCTGACGGCGCTAAATCGCGGTAAACTGAAGCGTTTTTGCCGGGGCGTGTTCCGCCCGAGCGACTTGGGGAGATGTCCATGACGCGTCGCGTGTTGTTCGTGCTGATGGGAAGTCTGTCGCTGGTTGCGCCGGCATTGGCGCAGATGCCGCCCCCCGCCGCGCCGGCCGGCGCGCCCACCTTTGCCAAGGACGTCGCGCCCATCATGTTCGCCAAGTGTGCTAACTGCCACCGCCCGGGTGAGGTCGCGCCGATGTCGCTGCTGTCGTACCAGGACGCGCGGCCGTGGGCCAAGGCCATCAAGACCAAGGTGGTCAACCGCGAGATGCCGCCGTGGGGAGCGAATCCGCATCTCTCTTTGCCGATGCGTAACGACGTCAGCCTGAGCGACAAGGAAATCCAGACACTCGCGGCCTGGGCCGATGCTGGCGCGCCGCGCGGTAACGACGCCGACCTGCCGCCCGCGCCGACCTTTACCGAAGGCTGGACGTACGGCCGCGAGCCCGACTACATCCTCGAGATGCCGGTCGAGTTCGACATTCCCGCCGAGGGCGAACTCGGCGTGCAGACGTTCTTCTCGAAGATCCCGTTCACCGAGGACAAGTTCGCCGAGGTGCTCGAGATGCGGCCCAGCAATCGGGCGGTCGTGCATCACTCGGGCGTGTTTGTCGTCGACATTCCCGAGGGCTCGCAAATCGTCGAAGGCCGGCTCGTGGGACCCGACGGCAAGCCCTTCATGGAGCGCACCGAGGCGGGCCTGCCGCGCACCGAAACCGGCGCCCTGCCCGGCGCCTCGAAGCTGCTCTCGTGGGTGCCCGGCCGCGGGCTCGACATCCACCGCGCCAACGTGGGCAAGCGCATTCCCGCCGGCAAATACTTGAATTGGCAGTTGCACTACAACCCCACGGGCAAGCCCGAAAAGGACCGCTCGCGTCTCGGCATCTGGTTCAACAAGGTGCCGGTCACGCACGAATTGCTGATTCGCCAGGCCGGCGACCCGATGGCCACGGATAAGAGCGGCCTGTCGCTCTACCGCGCCGAGGGCAAGGAAGTCGAGTACAAGGCCGACACGGCGAGCACGCGCCGCAGCCGCACCACGCCCAACATTCCGCCCTATGTCGAGAACTGGTCGCTCATCGGCATCACGCCGGTCACCGAGCCCATCACCCTCTACGCGATGTCGCCGCACATGCACCTGCGCGGCAAGAGCCTGCGGTGGGTCATCGTGTATCCCGATGGCCGCGAGCAGACGATTCTCGACGTGCCGAAGTTCGACTTCAACTGGCAGTTCAACTACGAACTGAAGGAGCCGCTGCGCATTCCCGCCGGCAGCAAGATTCTCGGCCTGGGCGTCTACGACAACTCGGTGAAGAACCGCTGGAATCCGGCGCCGCATCTGCCTGTGTACTGGTCCGAGCAGAGCTGGGATGAGATGTATCAAGCCTTCACCGAATACACCGTAGACAGTCAGGTGCTGAGCGGCGCGGGCGTCAAGCTGACGACGTCGACGTCGTCTCGACAGCAGTAGCGCGAGATCGTCGAGAAGCGGAGACCGGACGACGACGGGTCACTCCGCTGGCGTCTGCC
>JANNEJ010000232.1:0-7643 GCA_031378585.1 Acidobacteriota bacterium
AGCGCGCCGGCTGCCACGAGCGCCGCCGCGTACTGCTGGCGTACCGTGGGGTGCTCGGCCACGCGCTGGTAGAGCTGCGGCTGGGTGAACGCCGCCTCGTCGCCTTCGTTGTGGCCGTGGCGCCGATAGCCCACGAGGTCAATCAGGAAGTCGAGGCCGAAGCGCTCGCGGTAGGCCCACGCCAACCGCGCGGCCTCGATCGACGCCACCGGGTCGTCAGCGTTGGCGTGCACGATGGGCACCTTGAACCCGCGTGCCAGGCCGCTTGCGTAGCTGGTCGAGAACGACTCGTGCGGCTCGGCGGTGAAGCCCAGCTGATTGTTGGCGATGATGTGAATCGTTCCGCCGACGTTCCAGCCGGTGAGCCGCGACAGATTCAGCGTCTCAGCCACGATGCCCTGGCCGGGGAACGCGGCATCGCCGTGAATCAGGATGCCAAGCACCTCGCTCGTGCGCAGTCGTGGCGCGCCGGGCGCGTCGACCGAGGTGGCGGCGGCCCGCGTCATGCCCACGAGCAGCGGGTCGACCGCTTCGAGATGGCTGGGATTGGGCGGCATCGTGATCACGAGCGTCGTGGGGCGGTCGGGGTCTTCGACACGCGCGCCCGCGTGGTATTTGACGTCGCCCATCCAGCCGAGGTCGATGCGGCTGCTGCGCGAGAAGAGCGGGTCTTTGAACTCCGCGAGGATCTGGGCGTAGGGCTTCCGCATCACGTGCGCGAGCACGTTGAGGCGGCCGCGGTGCGCCATGGCGATCATCACGTGACGCACGCCAGAGGCGGCCGCATCGGCGATGATCTCGTCGAGCACGGGGATCATCAGGTCGAGCCCCTCGATCGAGAAGCGGGTCTTGCCGGGGAACGTGCGCTGCAGGAACCGCTCGAACACCTCGACCTGCGTGATCCGATCGAGCAGCTCGCGGCTTTCGATGGGATCGACAGGCGGACGGAAGCGCCGGGCCTCGACCGACTGGCGCAGCCAAACGCGCTCGTCTGGCACGAAGACCTGGGCGAAGTCGTGGCCGCTCGTGCCGCAGTACACCTCGCGTAGCCGTTCGATCGCCTCGAACGCGCTTGCGGCACCGGCTGCGACGGGCCCGCCGATGATGCTCGCTGGCAGCGCGCGCAGGGCATCGGTCGTGAGGCCGTGCGCGTGCGGGTGCAGCGAGGGATCGCCGACCGGCCGGTGATAACCGATCGGATCGAGCGTGGCCGCCAGATGCCCATAGCGGCGGATCGACTCGGCGAGTGTGACGGCGGCAATGGCCGCGGCCGTATCGGTCGCGCTGGCGGCGGCGCTCGTGACGGGTGCGCCAACGGCCGGCGGGGTCCACGTGAGGAACGCAGCGCGCGTGTCGCTGTCGACCGACATGGGGTCCTGTTGGTAGCGTTCGAAGAGTTCGAAGACGTACCCGGCGTTGACCCCGGTAAACTGGTCCCACAAGTTCATGGCTCAATTATTGTAGTGCAGGCCGTTTCATTTCCCTGGGGGCGAACCGTGATGACTGCTCGACCGACCTACGACGACGCGAACCTGATCCTGCGTCTCTACGAAATGCGACGCGAAGACCGGATGCGCGAGGCGCGCGCGTGGTTTACCGCGCACTTCCGCCCGAAGAAGTGGGAAGAACTGACAACGCTCGTGCCGCCAGGCAGCGGCGAGAACGCGTCGTACCGGATGGTCATCTCGTACTGGGACATGGTGGCGTCGTTTGTGGTCACCGGGGTGCTCAATCAGGATCTGTTTTTCCAAAGCGGCCGCGAACTGCTCCTGGTGTTCGAGCGGATGCGGCCCGTGCTGGCAGGGATTCGCGAGGGGTACCAGGACCCGTCGTACCTGGCCAACCTCGAGCGCGTGGGGCTGGAGTACGCCGCGTACATGAAGGCAAAGAACCCAGAGGCATACGACGCATTCGTGAAGCGCATTACAGGGTGACGCGACTCATCGCGATCGACGTCGACGGCACGCTCCTCAACCGTCATGGAGACGTACCCGAAGCGAACCTCGCGGCCCTGCGCGAGGCCGCTTCGCGGGGGATCCACCTGGTCGTCATCACCGGCCGCAGCTATCCGTTCGCGCTGCCGGCCGTGGCTGGCCTGCCCGACCCACTTACGGTCGTGGCCTACAACGGGGCGGTCGCGCGGGTGCGCGGCGGGCTGACGCTCGCGACCCGCCACCTGCCGCGGGCCACGGCCCGTCGCGTGCTGGCACGCACGCGCGCCTGGCGCAGTTCGACGCTCGTGCAGTTTGATCGCGACGGCGCGGGACAGACGATGGTCGACACGCTGTCCTGGGATCATCCCAACCGCCGCGGCTACTACAGGAAGATCCAGCATCTGGTGCAGACGGTGGACGATCTGGAGTCCGCCTGCGAGGCCGACGACCCGGTGCAAGTGGCGTTCAACGGGCCGACCGTGGTGATGGCGTCACTCGTCGAGGCGCTCGGCGCCGAGGGCGTGACCGAAGGCGCCTCGGTGTCGGTGACCGCCTATCCCGCTCGCGACTTCACGCTCGTCGATGTCAACGCGCTCGGCGCCACCTAGGGCGGCGCGCTCGCGCATGTGGCCGCGCACTTCGGCGTGCCGCAAGCCGACGTCTTCGCCGTCGGCGACAACCACAACGACGTGGACATGCTGCAATGGGCCGGCACTGGCATCGTGATGGGGAACGCCGAGCCCGAGCTGCTCGCGTTGGGTCTGCCCATTGCCGCGTCAAACGACGAGGCCGGCCTTGCACAGGCGATTCGTGAGTTCGTGCTGAAGAGCAGGGACGACTAGGAAGCGTGGACCGGCGCGCGGGCTCTAGAACTTTGTGCCCATCCGGAAGTGCAGTCGCCACTGTCCATTGCCGCGGGCCGCGTCGACGCCGGTAGTAAAGGCAGCGGCCTGCGCGAACACGCCCGCGCCGATGCCACGGTCGTATCCGGCGTCCCGCCACGAGGTGCCGGCTTCGTACACCCCGGCCCAGTCTGCAAACAGGCGCACGCCCAGGCGTGCCACGTCGAGCGGCGATCCGACGGGCATGGCCCACGACGCCGAGATGCCGGCCGCGTTGTCGGCTGCACGGTAGCCACGGCGGTAGCCGCGCAGCGACGGGCCGCCCCCGATGAAGGCCTGCTCGTAGGCGGGCAGCGCGCCGCTGGCCGATACCTGGAACGCGCTGACGGTCAGCGCCGATCCCGCCATGAGACCCACGGCCGCATGGGCATCGACCGTGTGTCGGCGTCGCACGCCGGTGGCCACGTCGAGGCGCGCGAGCTCCGCCCGCCCCCACACGGCGTTGCGGGGAAACGCGGGGTCGAGCCGCGTGTCGAGCACCAGGTCGGCCGCGTAGCTCGTCACCGCGCCCCGGTCGTCGCCAAAGTGCACGCGGTCGTGGCCGGCCGCCGCGCCCACGCGCAGGCTCGAGCCAAAGGAGCGCTCGGCTCGCGCCCGCACGCCGGTGCGCTGCTCGATGACGTCGAAGGCCGGATGTTCGGTGCGGCGCACGTCACCAGTGGCCGCGACTCGCGACACGACGGGGCCCGCGAAGCCACGGTGCAGCTCGAGGCCGGCACGGCGCTCGCCACCCCAGGTGAGCGGCACCAGCACGCGGCTGTCGCGGCCGAAGAGGTCCGCCAGCGCCGGTTGGACCCCGTATGTGAAGCCGTATCCTTCGTCGTAGCGCAGCACCGGTTGCCACATCAGGCCGGCCGCAACCTGTCTCAGCCAGCCCGGGCGGGGCAGGTCCTGGCTGGCGCCGGCGACCTCCTCCACGAGCAGCATGACCATGATGTCGCTCGGGTCGTCGATGGACCGCGCGAGCCGGCGTACCGCGACCGAAGCGAAGCGTCCGCTGGCCTCCAGCCGGGTCTTCGCCGCGTCGAGGTTCGGGTCACTCGCCGCGTCGCCAACCTTCAGGCCGCTCACGGTCAGCACCTCGGCGTCGGGCGTGGCGTGGTTGCCGTGCACGCGAATTTCCACGATGGGCAGATCGGCGGGCTGAGTGGCACCAGCGGTCGCGGCCATCGCCGTGAGCACCCAGCCAACGACTGCGGCCCTCATCGCACCTTCACGGTCACGCCCGCCTGCTTGTAGTCGAAGTAGCCGATGTCATATGCCGCGTCCACCGGACCAGCGGCCAGACCGAAGCGCATGCGCGCGTTCACCGTTTTGGGCAGCCACACGCCAGGAAACGCCTCGCCCATCTGCATCGACGCCGTCAGGCCGTCGACGCGCACCACACTGCGGCCGGGAAGGAAGCCCATGTCCACATTGTCGAACACATAGCGGAGGATCTGGCGCTCTTCGCGTAGTACCCACAATGTGACGAGCGACACCTTGTTCATCTGGCGGTCGAAGCGCTCGTCTTCGTCCTCGCGGCGGCGCTCGCGCCGGCCCGCGGTCTCCTGGGCGTGGCGCTTGTCGCGCGCGTCCTCGGAGTCGTGATCGTCAAAGAGCCGGGACGGGTAGTACTCGATGCGGAGCACCTCGCGGCCGTCGATCTGTTCCTTGCCGGCCAGCGCGTAGCGGCCCGGGTCGAACTTGTACTTCAGGAAGTAGGCCGCCGACACGAACTCGGGTTCGGACTGCTGGCGCAGCATGTCGCCGAGCGCCTCGGGCTCGACGGCGACCGACTCGGTCGGGCCCGCCGCGGCCTGCTTCTTGCGCCGCCGATCGTCGCGCGCCTGCTGGTCCTTCAGCCACGTCGCCTCGTAGCGCCGCCGCTCCGCGTCACCCACGCCCACGCCGTTTGCCGCAAGTGGGCTGCGGATGAAGAACCCGTCCTTCATGAACCACCGGTAGTCGCGGCTCATCCCGAACAGACGCAAACCGGCCGGGCCGGTCACGGCAACCCGCTCCCGTTCATCGAGGATGTACTGCTGGAGTCTTTTCCAGTTGTCGTCGCGTTTGGCCAGGACGCCAGCCATGAACCGGTCGAGATCGGTCTCGCGCGGGGCACCTGGCTGTGCGGCAAGCGCGGCGGGCAGGGCGACCAGCAGAGCAACGGCGAACCAATGTCGCAAGCAAGACTCCTGATTCGGCGAGACAGGGCGAGGCGACCGTATAGACGACTGCGCGCCGACTATGGTTCCCACGGGGCCGCGGTCCGCCGAGCGCAGACACTCCGCGTGCCACGCCGAGTGTCTGGCCACGTTGTGCGCAGCGCTGACGCCCTGGGCCTCGCCCCGGTCCGCGTCAACCTAGAGCAGGTCGAGCAGCGGGGCGTCTTCGGACGTCTCGATGAGCAGGCGGTGGATGCGGCAGCCGTGCGCGTACTCGACGAGCGCCACGTCCGCGGGCATTCTGAAGAGGCCCTTCCAGAACCCGCGCTTGTCCCCGCGGCGCGCCTCTGGCTTCGGCGTGTCGGTGACGGCGTGGGCCCAGGCGGCTAGTGGCACCGGCCCGCGCGGCCGCCGGGGTGAGGGCGCCGGCGGTCCCGGAACCACGGGCGCGGCCGCCACGGCCGGCAACTCCGCCTTGGCGCGCGGCCTGGCCTTGCGCGGCGCCCGCGCCTTGGGCACCGGCTCGATTTCAGCGGTCTGAGTCGCGGTCGAGACCTCGACCGCCGGCGGCGTCGTAGCGACTCCTGCGGTCACGCTAGTCGAGGATTTCGCGCGCCGGGTGGGCCGCCGCTTGGGCGCGTCAAACGCGGCCAGGTCCTGCGCGGCGGTGGTGACTTGCGACAGTTCTGCCTCGGCCTTCGGCGGTCTGGTTGCCTTGAGGGCTATCCGGACTGCGTCGGCCGTCGACACCGGCGTGCCCTGGTCCTGCTTCGGCTCGAACACTCCGGCGCGGACCATCGCCTCTTGGATGGCCAGTCCGACGCCCTCGTTGGGGCGTTCGGGCCGAGACCCCCGGCGACTCTCCAGACGCGCCTTCTTGGCCGACTCGCGCAGCACTGGCCGGCCCAGCCGCGCATACAAGGCCTGCATGCCGGCCTTGGCAGGATCGTAGATGCCCCACTCATCGGTCAAAGACCCGCGGTCTGGGGACGGAACGCGTTCGTTGGACGGCGGACGTTTAGGCATATGGGGAGGAACCTGCTCATCGCAGAGCAATCCGTGTGCCCCGCGTGCATCCCCGCCGAATCAAGCACATTCCGCTCCATTGCAGGGCTGGCTCGCCCGCGACTGACCCAAAATGATCCGTCTGGTTACAAAACGGAAAGGTGCGTGTCCGCACCTGAGGCACGCAGGCTCGTGAAAACGCGCGCAATCACCTGACCGGCGGCGAGTCACGCGTGTGGCACATCCATTGCGATCACTGCGTCCACATGGTGGTCTCGTTTCTGGGCACGAAGGGGGGAACCGGCACGACCACGCTCGCGGTGAACTGCGCCGCGGAGCTGCGGCGCGTGACCGGGCTGCCAACGGTCATCGTCGACCTGAAGCCGGGCACCGGCGACGTCGGCTTGTTTCTGGGCGTGCGTTCCAAGTTCACGCTGCTCGATTTGCTCGACCAGCTCGACTGGGTCGGCCCCGACGCGGTGCCGAGCCTGCTCGCGCATCATGCGTGCGGTCTTGACGTGTTGCCCGCGGCGGCGGATTTCGGACGCCCGGGCTCGACCGACGCGCCGGACATCGAGCACGCGATCGACACGCTGCGACGCGGCTATGCCTATGTCGTCGTCGACGCGGGCAGCACGCTCAGTCCCTGTGCGGCCGCGGCGTTGTACATGTCCGATGAAGTGCACCTGGTCGCGAATCCTGACGTGCCGTGCCTGCGGAACCTGCAGCGCCTGCGCGACCTGGTGCGACTGGCCGGCGTGCCCGAAGATCGCGTGCGCTATGTGCTGAATCGCACCTCGGACATGGAAGTGGTGCCGCTTCGCGAGATTGAAGAGGCGCTCGGGCGCCACATCGACCATCGCTTCACGAGCGACTATCGCACGGTGGCCGCGGCCCTCAATGCGGGTGTGCCGCTTTCCACGCTCAGACCGGGTGCCCTGCGAGCGGAACTCGACACCTTCGCGCGCGCCATGGTGTCGCGCGCGCTGCCGGCGGCGTGACCACTTTTAGGCCTTCTCGAAGGCCGCGGTGACGACCGTGCTGATGCCACCGCGAGCCGTGAAGTCGCCGACCACGGTCATGCGGCGCGGCTGGCATGCCGCCACGAGGTCGTCGAGGATGCGGTTGGTCGCAGCCTCGTAGAAGATGCCCTGGTTCCGGTAGCCCAGAAGGTAGTACTTCAGCGCCTTCAGCTCCAGGCAGGCGGCGTCTGGCACATACCGAATCTCGATGGCGCCGAAATCGGGCAGGCCAGTCTTCGGGCACATCGACGTGAACTCGGGACACGAGATGGCGATCTCGTAGTTGCGCTCGGGCCGCGGGTTGGGAAAGGTCTCGAGCGGTGCGGCAGCTGACATCGCGCGATCTTAGCACCCGCCGCCACGGACTTTCGGAGGGGCGCCAACCTACTCCCGCCAACACGCGCCAACCTACTCGTTGACACGTCACGGCGTGCGCGCTAGCATTCCCCCTGATTTTACAAAGGTTTTTCCGCACCCTCCGTTGCCGCGCGCGGACGTGCGGGCGATGCACCAGAGGCGCGCGGCGGCAACCAGGGGGACGACCACATGGTAGAAGCGCGCAGAATGGGCAAGTCGGAACTGTTTTCCCACTTCGCCGAGAAGTTCGAATTGAAGCGGACGCAGGTGCGTGAG
>JANNEJ010000235.1:0-5915 GCA_031378585.1 Acidobacteriota bacterium
GATGCGGGCCTCGAGGTGCGCGTGCCGGTCCTGGCCGGCCCGCGGGTCGTGGCCGTGTCGTTCGTGCGCGAGTTGTGGGAGCCGGAAGGCCTGCCCCAACCACAGCAACGCGGCCGGGTGCTGACCAACGATCAGATCTACATGGGATACGCGGCCGTCGGAGCGGTGCAGATCGGCGGACCGTACCGCGCCGCAGCGGCGGGCGCAGCCACTGCGACGGCCACGCCGAGCCGACGCGCGATCTTCGTGTGTCACCCGGACGCGTCGACCGGTGCTGTCCGGCAATCCGAGGCTGCCTGTGCCACGACGATCCTGTCGCGGATGGCTCGACTGGCGTACCGGCGGCCCATCACGCCGGGCGATGTGCAGACGTTGCTCGGGTTCTTTGCGAGCGGCCGGCGTGAAGGCGGCAGTTTCGACGCCGGCATTCAGTTTGCGCTCGAACGAATGCTGGTCGATCCGGAGTTTCTGCTGCGTGTGCAGAAGGATCCGCCCGCTGGATCCAATGCACCCCGGCCGCCCGTGCGGCGCCTGAGCGACCTCGAACTTGCGTCACGACTGTCGTTCTTCCTCTGGAGCAGCATTCCCGACGCGCGCCTGCTGGATCTGGCCGAGCGCGGCGAGCTGTCGAGGCCGGCCGTGCTGGCCGGGCAGGTGCGGCGCATGCTGGCCGATGCGCGCGCGACGTCTGCCTTCGTGGACGACTTTGCGGCACAGTGGCTCAACCTGCGCCGGCTCAGCGAAGTCGTCGTGCATCCCGACGTCTACCCGGATTTCGACGACAACCTGCTCGACGCCTTCAGCCAGGAAACCAAGCTCTTCATCGCCAGCACACTGAACGAGGATCGCAGCGTGTCGGACCTGCTGCGCGCCGACTACACCTTTGTCAACGAGCGCCTGGCGCGTCATTACGACATCCCCGGGATCTACGGCACCCGCTTCCGTCGCGTCAGTCTGCCGAATCCGGCCCAGCGCGGCGGCCTGCTCGCGCACGGCGCGCTGCTGGCGACGACGTCGTATCCCGACCGGACCTCGCCGGTGCTGCGCGGCAAATGGCTGCTCGACAACATCTTTGGCGTCTCCGTGCCGCCGCCGCCGGCCGACGTGAACACGACGCTGCCCGAGATCAGGCCGGGCACACTTCCGCCGACCATTCGCGAGCGGCTGGCGCAACATCGGACCAATCCCGTGTGTGCCAGCTGCCACTCGGTCATCGACCCTCCGGGCTTTGCCCTCGAACACTTCGATGCGATTGGCGGATGGCGGACCATCGACGAGTCGGGCCAGCCCGTGGACGCCACGGGCACGACCGTGACCGGCGCACCGGTCGCGGGCCTTGCGGGCTTGCGAGCGATCTTGCTCGAACGGCCCGACCAGTTTCCAACCACCGTGACCGAGAAACTCCTGGCCTACGCGCTGGGCCGCCGGCTCGAGTACTACGACCGGCCAGCCGTGCGACAGATCGTGCGCGCGGCGGCCGCGCACGACTACCGCTGGTCGGCGCTGATTCTGGGAATCGTGAACAGTCCAACGTTTCTGCTGCGGGGATCCCTATGACCTTTCTCACCGCGAAGTCGTTGCCTCGGCGCACCGTGTTGCGAGGCCTGGGTGCCACGATGGGTCTGCCGCTGCTCGAGGCTATGACGCCGGCCTTTGCGCGCGCTGCGGCGCCTCGGGTCCACCGGTTCCAGACGTTCTACGTCCCAAACGGCATGGCGATGGAGCACTGGTTGCCGAAGACCGAGGGCGCGGCCTTCGAGCTGACGCCGATTCTCGAACCGCTGGCGCCGTTTCGCGACCAGATGCTCGTGCTGTCGGGGCTGAAGGCCAACTGGAACTACATCCACGCCGGCGCGTCGGGATCGTTCCTGACCGGCACGGCGCGGGGCGGGCGCAACGAAGTCGAGATCGTTGCCGACGTGTCGATGGACCAGCTGCTCGCGCGGCACTTCGCGCGCGACACGCAGGTGGCCTCGCTCGAGCTGGCGATGGATCCGCCGAACAACGCCGGGGCCTGCACTGGGAATCTCAGCTGCGTCTACACCCACACGTTGTCGTGGCGCAGCCCCACGCAGCCGCTGCCGATGGAGTTCAACCCGCGCGCGGTCTTCGAGAAGCTCTTTGGCGACAGCGGCAGCACGGACCGCGTGGCGCGGGAAGCGCGGTTGCGGCAACACAAGAGCATTCTGGATTCGGTCAACGACAAGCTGGCCACCCTCAGGCAGTCGCTGGGCGCCGGGGACCAGGTCAAGGTAAACGAATACGCCGAGTCGGTGCGCGACGTCGAACGGCGCATTCAACGGGCCGAAGAGCAGCGCGACCTCGACCTGCCGGCGATGGACATGCCGCAGGGCGTGCCGCCGGTGTTCGAGGATCATCTTGCGCTGATGCTGGACCTGCAGGTGCTGGCGTTCCAGTCGGACCTCACGCGCGTGATCTCGTTCATGATCAGCAAGGAACAGAGCGCCCGCCCCTATCCGCAGATCGGCGTGCCAGAGGCGCACCACCCGCTGTCGCATCATGGCGACGTGCCCGATCTGGTGGCCCGCATGGCGAAGATCAACCGGTACCACACCGAGCTCGTCGCGAAGTACCTGGCCAGGCTGCGCGCGACGCCCGACGGGGACGGTTCGCTGCTCGACAACACGACCATCCTCTACGGGTCGGGCATCTCGAACAGCAATCGTCACTCGGGCGACAACCTGCCGATCCTGCTGATGGGTGGTGGCGCCGGACGTCTTCCGAGTGGCCGTCACATTGCCTATACCGGCGCGCCCTCGATGGCCAACCTGCTGGTCACGCTCATGGACAAGATGGACGTGCCGGTCGAGCGCCTCGGCGGCAGTACGGGCAAGCTGCCGCTCGACACGGTGTCCTTCTGATGCGCACGGCGCTGTTGTTGATGCTCGTCGCCGGCGTCGGCAGCGCCGCGAACGCCGCCAGCACCGAAGCTGGCGCCGCCGCGGGCACGGACCGTCCGGCGCTGGTGGCCGCGGCGAAGAACGGCGACAGTGCCGCCCTGCGCACGCTCGTCCAGCAGCGCGCCGACGTGAACGCGGCCGACGGCGACGGCACGACCGCGTTGCACTGGGCCAGTCACCGCGACGACCTCGACAGCGCGGGCCTGCTCGTTCGCGCTGGCGCCAACGTGAACGCGGCCAACGACCTGGGCGCGACGCCGCTGTGGATCGCCAGCCAGAACGGCAGCGCGCCACTCGTCAAGGTCCTGTTGCAGGCGGGGGCGGATCCCAACCGGGCGTTGCTGCTCGGTGAGACACCGCTCATGGTGGCCTCGCGGTCGGGCAGCGCCGACGTCGTCGGGCAGTTGCTTCTGAAGGGGGCGAACGTGAACGCGCGGGCCGCGCGTGGCCAGACGGCGCTCATGTGGGCGGCGGCGCAGCAGCACCCTGCGGTCGTCAAGGTGCTGCTCTCGAACGGCGCCGAGGTGCACAGCCGCTCCGAGGTATGGAGCCAGGTGATGGCCGTGCCGCCCCACGGCCTGCCCTTGTACAACAAAGTGATCCCGCATGGGGGCGACACCGCGCTGCTGTTTGCCGCGCGCTCCGGCGACCTCGCCTCGGCCACGCTGCTCGTGACGGCTGGCGCGAACGTGAACGACGCCGACGGCTGGGGCGTGAGCGCCACGGTGCTCGCCGCGCATTCGGGGTTTGGCGAGTTCGTGGCGTTTCTGCTGGCGCGCGGCGCCGACCCGAACGCGGCCGCGGCCGGGTTCACGGCGCTCCATGCGGCCATCATGCACCGCAACGTGGCCATGGTGAGCGCGCTGCTCGCGCGCGGCGCCGACCCGAACGCGCCGCTCAAGACCTGGACACCCACCCGGCGCTCGTCGAAGGACTACAACTTCGCGCCCGAACTCGTGGGCGCAACGCCGTACAGGCTGGCGGCTCGGATCAGTGCGCCCGAGGTGATGCGGCTACTGCTCGAGCACGGCGCCGACGCGCGGGTTGTGCACCATGGCCACTACTACGCGGAAGAGCCCGTCGCTCCCCGGTCGCACGTCACAACCGCCGTGATGGCCGCCACGGGCATGGGCGGGGGAACCGCGTGGGTGCCACTCGACCGGCGCGAACGCGAAGCCCTGATGCTCGAGGCCGTGACCCTCGCGGTGGAGCAGGGCGTCGACGTCAATGCCGCCAACACCGACGGCCGCACGGCGCTCGATGCGGCTCGCGCCCTGAAGGTCGATCGCGTCGCCGCATTCCTCGTCGAGCACGGCGCCAGGGCCGGGTCGACCAAGTGATGGCCGCCGTGGCGTTACTTGAGCGGCAGGAGCACTGCGGGGAAGAACCCGAGTAGTTCGCCCGTCGTGCTCGTGCCGGCGCTCGACTCGCGCGCGACGATGCGAATAGTCTGGCGCGGCGTGACTTTGAGCACGGCGTAGTCGAGGGTCGCGAGGATGACCGAACCCACGATGGGCGTCTGCGCCGTTGTGACCGCGGCAAACCCCGAGGAGTCGGCGACCGGTGTTCGGCCGTCGATTTCGCTCTCGCCCTTGTAGCGGTCCACGCGAACGCCTGCGGCGCGACTGGCCGGTGTGCCGGCCGCGGTGGCCGGGCCGCCCGCACAGGTGCGCGTGCTATCCGAGTACCGGATACAGGACTCGAGCAGGACCTTGAACTCGAACCCGCCGATCTCTGGGTTGAGGAGGGCCGCGCCACTCTTGTTCGAGTTGTCGGTGTCGACATAGAACTCGACGACGTCGCTGGCGAAGTCCCCTGGTGGCGACGCCAGCGTCGCGGCCAGGGTGATCTGTTTCCCGTCGCTGGCGACAACCAGCTTCACCACATCGAAACCCGGATAGGTCCTGTTGCTGCTCGTCTGCAGCGGCACGACATCGCCGGCGGGGTCAGTGAGTTCGACGCTGCCTGGGGCAGATTGCATCCGAGCTGGCGCCACGACCGCTGGCAAGAGCGCGAGACACGCGGCCGCCATCGCGACCGTCGTGCCAGAGGCCACTGGTTGGCGGCGGGCTAGCGGCTGATCAGGCACTGGCCGCCCTCGAGCTTGAAGCTCTGCGTCATCGTGGACGTATTGCTGCCATTGGCATCGTCGGTCTTCTTCTTCACGGTCAAGGTGGCCGCCTGGCCGTCGACCACGAGCAGTCCAGCCGCCTTGATGTCGGCCGCGTATTGCGCCTCGGTCTGCGACATGGACTTCATCATGCCCGTCATCATCGTGCGATCTTTGGCGGGCATGGCGGCCCACATGTCCTGCATCTCCTTGGTGGAGAGCTTGTTGGCCTCATCCATCTTGCCGGCGTTGACGAGCCCCATTTGCTTGACGGCCACCTTGCCGCAGGCGTGATCGAGGATCGCTGCGCCTTTGATCTCGGACGGCGCGGCCTCCGCTGCGAGACAGAGCGACAACGACAGCACGACGCTGAGAGCAAGGGCTGACAGGCGACGACGGCTCATTTGGATGTGTCCTTTCTGGTGCGGGGAAATCGGCCACAAGTCCCGAACGTTCACACGGGTGCAGACGCGCAGGAGATCATTACATCTTCGGGCCGGGTTCGATCAGGTGGAATTGGTCCTGCCGCTTCAGCACCCAGCTCCACGAGCCGTCGGGCATGAGCGCGGCGTCTTCCTCGAGTGCAAAGCGCACTTCCTGGCCGCCCCACTCGGGCACCTTGTGCGTGGCGTTCAGCTCGATCGAGTGCCACGTGCTCGGGCGGAACTGGTAATCGCCGCGCACCGGCACGCCCTCCTGGTAATCGGTCATGCCGATGGGCGGGCCGGCGGCGTGGCCGTGATACCCGATGGCGTGGCAGTAGATCGAGGGCACGAGCCCTTCCTTCACCGCCTGCATGCGCGCGTCGCGCAGCGCCTGGTTGCCGGCGCGGCCCACCGTGGCGAACTGCATGGTCAGGTCCTGCAGGCGGTTGGCGGCCTTCA
>JANNEJ010000285.1:0-6933 GCA_031378585.1 Acidobacteriota bacterium
GACCGGAACGACTGGTTGCCCTGCACGAGCATCACGCGCGGGCCCACGCGCTGGAACTTGACGATCTTCCCCTGGCCGCCCTGACCGCGATCGAGGCCAAGGTCGTTTGACCCGAGGCCGGCCGAGAGCCCCGTGGACAGCAGGAAGTCGGTGTCGAGGCGCGGAATCTCGAGCAGCATCGCGCCGGCGCGCTCGTCCCAATACAACGGGAAGTAGCCATCGATCTTTCGCAGGCCGGCGATGCGGTCGGCCACCGTGGCCATCGGGCCAACTGCCGGGCGCGCCGGGGCGGACTGCTGGGCGCCGAGCGCCGTCATGGCCAGAAGCAGGGCAACACACAGGGAGACACTCATTCTCGACATCAGGCAAGTCCTCGCGCCGACAATTCTACTGGAGCGTGCGTGGTGCCACCCAGACCGGTTCGCGATTGTGACGCTCGCGGGTCGCCAGCTGCCGCGCCTCGTGGGTCAAGACGGTCAGCAGTGACGCCCGCCGTCGGTCACAGATCCCATCGACCTCGGCTCCCGGCGCGCATACAATCCATGAGCGCCCAAGGCGGCTTGGCCCCGGTGGCGCGAGGACCAGGACGGGTGGCGCCGCCACGCAGTTATTCGGGAGCACACGCATGTCGGAGTCGATGAAGACCCGTCGCACGCTCATCACCGGCCTTGGCGCCGTGGCGACAGCGGCGGCGCTCGGCCCGCCGCCGGCCGGCGCCCAGCCCTCTGCCACGCCGTTCACGCCCGCCTCCCATTCGATCGATGCGTGGATGTCGGCCATGCCGGGGAAGCACCGCGTGGTGCTCGACGTCGTGACCCCAGACGGCATGCCCGACGGCGTTCGCTTTGCCGGGAATCTGTTCACGCACGGCAAGTCCGGCTACGACATCGAGGAATCAGAACTGGCGCTCATCATGGTGCTGCGGCACTCGGCGACGGCCTACGGCTACACCGACGCCATCTGGTCGAAGCACGGCAAGGTGATCGATGCGAAGGCGGCGACCCCGCCGGTGGCCAACCCCTTCAACTCCGGTGAGCGGCTGCAGCTGGCCGGCCTGGCCAAGCGCGGCGTGCAGTTCATCGTGTGCGGCAGCGCCAGCCGCGGCCTGGCGGGCCGTATCGCCGGCCAGGGCGGCGATACCGACGCCGTCCTCGAAGAGATGACGGCGAACCTCATTCCGAGCGCCCGCATCGTGTCGGCCGGCGTGGTCGGCGTCACGCATGCGCAGGAGCACGGGTTCTCGTTGTTGTACGTCGGGTAGGAGACATCATGATGAAGAGCATGCTCAGCTTGACCGCGGCCCTGGCCGTCGTAATCCCCACGAGCCTTGCGGCGCAGACCGCGGGTGTCGAGGCGCGCATCGCCGAAGCGGTGCAGATTCTGCCGTCCGACCTGCGCGCGGGCGCGACCGTCGTCAGCTACGACCCCGCCACTGGCGCACGTCGCGTGCTGCGCGAGGGCACCAACTTCCTGGAATGCCAGCCGAGGGATCCATCCGACGGCTTCGCGCGCTGCTATCACAAGATGTTCGGGCCGAGGCGCGACCTCGAGGCCAAGCTCAAGGCCGAGAAGAAGACCGAGGCCCAGGTCAGCGAGGCCGTGGCCGCCGCGGTCAAGGCTGGCACGCTCCCGCCCTCGCCACCAGGGATGATGTCGTATCGCGACTACGACAAGCGCGACCGCATTCAGGATCTGTGGGTGATGTCGCTGCCTAACGCCACGCCGGAATCGGTGGGCATCTCAATCGAGAGCCAGCGCAGCGCCGCTCTCGAAGGGCGCGGCCTGCCGTGGATGATGCTGCCCGGCACGCCCGGTGCGCACATCATGATTCCCATCAACCCGAAGCCCACCAAGACGACCATCACCGATCAGGCGGCCGACCCGGTCGCGCAGGCCACACTGCCGCTGCCCCTGGACATGCGCGCCGGCGCCACCGTCTACAGCTACGACGCCAGCGGCGATCGCAAGGTGCTGCGGCAGGGCACGAACCAGATCGAGTGCATGCCGCGCGGCGACGACGGCTTCACCTGGTGCTACAACAAAGACGGCGGACCGCGGCGGGATCTCTCGGCGAAGCTGCGCGCGCAGAAGAAGACCGACAAGGACATCGCCGACGCGATGGCCGAGGCGACCAAGGCCGGCACGGTCGGCGCAACGAAGTTCGGCACGATGTCGTACCGCCTCTACGGCAAGACCGATCGCATCCAGCTGCTGTGGGTGCTGTCGGTGCCAGGCGCCACGCCGGACACGATCGGCGTGACGACGGCCAGCGCGCGCGAAGACGCGCTGGAGTTGCGTGGAACCCCATGGCTGATGCTGTCGGGGACCCCCGGCGCGCACATCATGATTCCGATCAACAAGTAGGTCGACGCTCCTGTCTACACGTCCGTCTCCTCCGCTCGTCCACGCGGGACTGGTCCGTGCGCACGGCCTCGCCGCGCTCGTCACGCTGCTGGTGTCGGTGACGTTCGGCCTGGTCGCCGCCTTGCAGCTGGTTGCGCCCGACGTGGGGCGCGACGTGGCGTGGCTTGGATGGGGCCGCGTGCGCTACGCCCACACGCAGGGCATCATGCTGGGCTGGCTGACCAACGCGTTTGTCGCGTTTCTCTACCACGCCGTGCCCATCCTGACCGGACGCCCCGTCACCAGCCGGCGGCTGGGCGTCTGGATCTTCGCGCTCTGGAACTTCGCCGTGATGCTGCCGGGCTGGGCGCTGGTGCTGGCGGGCGTGAGCCAGCCGCTCGAGTGGGCGGAGTTCCCGCTGGTCGTCGATGTCGTCGTCGTCGTGGCGCTCGTGCTGGCGGCAATCCAGTTCCTGCCGGGCTTCTTCAAGCGCGGTATCGAGTCGATGTACGTGTCGAGCTGGTACATCATCGGCGGGCTGGTCTTCACGCTGCTCTCGTACCCGATGGGCAACCTCGTGCCGGAGTTCCTGCCCGGCGCCGCGGGCGCCGCCATCAGCGGCCTCTGGATTCACGATGCCGTCGGCCTCTACGTCACGCCCCTGGCGCTGGCCATCATCTACTTCGTGATTCCCGCGTCGACCGGGCGGCCCGTCTTCAGTCACTTTCTGTCGATGCTCGGATTCTGGTTGTTGTTCTTCCTCTATCCGCTGAACGGCACGCATCACTACGTGTTCTCGGTGATTCCGATGGCGGCGCAGCTGGCCGCGATTGTCGCCTCGACGCTGCTCGGCGTCGATGTGCTCATCGTGGTCACGAATCTGTTCCTGTCGATGCGCGGGGCTGGCGTGCTGCCGCGCGACCCCGCGCTGCGCTTCGTGTCGCCAGGCACGGTGTTCTACGTGATCGTCAGCCTGCAGGGATCGGCCCAGGCGCAGATGTCGGTGAACCAGGCCGTGCACTTCACCGACTGGGTGGTCGCCCACTCGCACATGGCGATGCTGGGCTTTGCCAGCTTCGCGGCTGCCGGCGGTCTCGTGCACGTGTGGCAGCGCATGGCCGATGCGCCCTACAACGCGCGCGCCATCTCGTGGGCCTACTGGCTGATGGTCACGGGTCTGGTGGCGATGGTCGTCGATCTCACCGCCGCAGGGTTGGTACAGGGGCAACTGTGGACCGCCGGCGCGCCGTGGATCGACTCGGTCGTGGCGTCGCGTCCGTACTGGGTGATGCGCGCCTACATCGGGCTGGTGCTCGCCTCTGGGTTCATCGCGCTGCTCGTGGGGCTCACGACGGGACCACGCGGCGCCGGCATGGCGGTGCGTCCGTCGCGCTCGGGCGACGCAGACGACGTGGTCTCACCTCGGTTGACGCCCGTCACGGAGGCGCCGTGAGCATTCGCGCGGGACACGCTCTGCGCACGGCGTACCTGGTGGCCAGTGTCGCCGGCGTGGCGTTCTTCGCCCTGTCGGTTACCTTGCTCGGGGTGTGGCCGGCGCGCGTCCTCGATGAGCAGACCCGCGCGATGGCGCCCGAGCACCCGCTCGAGCCCACGACGAGTGAACGACGGGGCCGCGCCATCTACGCGCGCGAAGGCTGCGCCTACTGCCACACGCAGCAGATCCGCTACCTGCACGCCGACATGACGCGCTTCGGCGCGCCGACACTCGCATGGGAAACGCGCCGGGACACACCGCATCTGTGGGGCACCCGGCGCATCGGACCCGACCTCAGCCGCGTCGGCGGCACGCGCAGTCTCGATTGGCAGTACGCGCACCTCTTTGCGCCGCGCGCGATCGTCAGCGAGTCGGTGATGCCCGGGTATTCGTCGCTCTTTGACGGCGCGCCCGACCGCCCGCGCCAGGAGGCCCGCGATCTTGTCGCCTACCTGGACGCACTCGGCCGCGCCCGCGCCCTGGCCGGTCCCGAAGGCGAGGCCCATGCGCGCCAGGGCTGCGACTGCCCCGACGACCAGATGGCCCAGATGGCCTTCGCCACGGCGCTCAACGCACATCCAGGCAAGGCGAAGCGGCCGCCGCAGACGCCCCCCGCGCTGCCCGCCCCCGCCAGCAACGATGGGCCACGCGGCCAGCAGCTGTACGCGCGCCACTGCGCGACCTGTCACGGCGCGACCGGCGCCGGCGATGGTCCCGGGGCCCGCGGGTTGTTGCCGCGGCCCGGCAATCTGACCGAACACGTGTACGGCAACGAGCGGCTCGCAGAGGTACTCTGGAATGGCGTGTCTGGCACTGCCATGCCGGCGTGGCGCGATCAGTCGCCGGCCGACCTGGCCGCTCTCAGCGGAGCCGTGCAGGCGTTAAGCGCCGCGCGGCCTGAGCCGGCCGTGCCAGCGCACATGGTGGCCCTTGGGTCCAGCGTCTACGCCGCCCACTGCGCGCAGTGCCACGGCGAGCGCGGGGATGGCCGTGGGTCGGCGGCCGATGCGCTGCAGATGGCACCGGCGAGTTTCGCCGAGCAGCGTCTCAGTCTGCCCGAGACCCTGCGCGTGCTAAGGGAGGGCATTCCCGGATCGCCCATGGCGCCCTGGACGTCGCGGCTCAACGACGCCGAGCGGCTCGCGGTCGCGCATCACGTGCGGAGCTTCTCGTCGGCCATCGCGTCTGGAGCGGCGCGGCCGTGATCACGGACGTGATCGTCTGGGGTTCGGTGGCCTTCACGCTGGTCTTCGTCGGGGTGTGGGCCGTATCGCCCGCGCTGCGCGTGTGGATCGAACGTCCCAAGCACCGCTTTCTCGACGACGTGCAACGATACGATCGCGCCAGTCGTCAAGCGACCGAACAGGAGCGGGTCCAACCGTGAGCGGCACCAACGAACAGAAGCTGCCGGGTGTGGCCGGCATCGTCGTAGCGGCATTGCTCATCGGAGGCGGAGCCATCGTCATCGGGCTGCGGTTCGGCCCCGTGGTGCCGGGCATGGCGCCAGGCGGGCCGGCGCCGGCGGCCGCCAGGTCCGCGCCGGACTTCGCGACCGAAGAGTACGGCCGGCGGCTCGTGGCCAACACCGCCGAACTGCTGGGGCCAGACCAGCCGGACCCGGCGCGCCGGTTCACGAAGGGCCGCCTCAACTGCGGGTCGTGCCATCTCACGACCGGCACCACCCCGGGCTCGCTCACGCTGCTGCAGACCGAGGAGCACTACCCCCGGTTCTCGGGCCGCGCTGGCGTGATGACCGACATCGAAGACCGCATCAACGAGTGCATGCTGCGCAGCATGAACGGCACGCCGTTGCCGATGGACAGCCCGGAGATGATCGCCATGGCGGCCTACTTGCGTACGCTCGGCGCCCAGTACGACGCCATGGGCGCGTCGCTGCGCAAGGCCACCGAGCCGGCGGCGCTCAAGACGCCGGCCCGCGCCGCCAGTGTCACGGCCGGTCAGGCCGTCTACACGTCGCGCTGCGCCGTGTGTCACGGCGGCGACGGGCTGGGGCTGCTGGCCACGGGCGATCCCGCCAAGGGCTATCTCTTCCCGCCCCTCTGGGGCCCCGACAGCTTCAACAACGGCGCCGGGATGCACCGCGTGATTACGGCCGCGCGCTTCATCAAGGCGCGCATGCCGCTCGGCGAGCCGACCCTCACCGACGACGAGGCCTTCGACGTGGCGGCCTACATCAACAGTCAGCCGCGTCCCGAGCTACCCAGTCTCGAGCGCGACTATCCAGACCGCACGACCAAGCCCGTCGACAATCCGTACGGCCCGTTTGCCGACGAGTTCCCACTCGAACAGCACCGCGTCGGTCCGTTCCAACCGATCGAAGAGCACTACAAGGCCCTCAAGAAGACCAAGTAGGCGTCAATCGCCCGCCCGAAGTTCGACCTCGCCGGGGCGTGAGTTTCGCGTATCCTCGTTCTTGTCCTGGGGCACCCGCCTCGTCCTGGGACGAGACCTGGAGGACACACGCATGACACGCCGCATTCTCTTCGCCCTCGGCGCCCTCACGTTGTCTGTGAGCGCGTTTGCTCAAGGCAATCCGGACGTCGACAAAGTCCTGCTCGCAGCGCCGCGCCAGGCGCGTGAAGCCACCGCCGTCATCAAGTGGAAGGCCGACGGCACCTACGACACGCTAAAGCCCGGCACCAACCGGCTGGCGTGCTACGACCAGTCGGGCCAGCCCACCGAGCAGCCGTTCTCGGTGCAGTGCACGAGCGTCGAGAACCTGAAGCGGGTCGCGCAGAACAAGAAGTTCGAGCTGGAGCCGGATCGCGCCAAGCGCCAGGCGATGGTCGAGGCAGCTGAAAAAGACGGCTCGCGCGAGAAACCCGAGTACGGGTCGGTCTTCTACAACTTCAGCGGGGCCGACCAGGCCACGGCGCGCTCCCACATGACGATTGCCGTCCCTGGTGCCACGACGGCCACGACCGGACTGCCCGACCACAACAAGCTGGGCGGTGCGTGGATTATGGGCGCAGGCACGCTGGGCGCCCACATCATGGTGCCCGGCAGCTAACGTTCGGTCGGTTGTCGTACGTCCCTGCGCGTTTGTCGCGCCCGGCCCGGCCGGGCGCGGCGTC
>JANNEJ010000287.1:0-1861 GCA_031378585.1 Acidobacteriota bacterium
CGAGCTGACGCGGAGATTGTGATCCCATTGCGTCCTGGCTGGCGGGAGCCGAGAACCCGGCACGGAACACTCGCCGCGGCGAAGCGGCCGGCCGCCGGGCACTCCCGCCGCCGCACAGGACCTGCAAAGAACTGTCTGCGCGTTACCGGAAGGCTCACCTCTACGGCTTCTGCGCCGCCGCTCGCGATGACAGGGTCTTCGCGCGGCACGTCCCACGCAGTGGTCCGTGCCATGGCCGGATGTAGACTCCGTTCCGCGACGAAGGACTCACCACGTCGTATCAAGAAGTTGGCCTCGGTGCCGCCCTGTATGGGCGCTCGCGCTCGGGGGGCGCAGTGTCCGGGGATAGTCACTGGTCAATTTTTCCAGGACATAGCGACGGCGTGGCAACAGCGACCACTCAGGGTTCCCCGCTTTCGAGGTTCCGCGGACGGTGGCAAGGGCTGTCGCAAGCGGCAGCGGTAGCGTCGAAGCGCGAGCCATAGGACAATAGGCGACTGGCCGTGCCGCCACGACCGTCCCATGTCCTCTTCCTCGCTTGCCCTTCGCTCTCTTTTCAAGAGCCTCGTTTCGCGTGAGTCGCTGGTGGCTCGCGCGCCCGGCCTCCATGGCCTCACCACGCAGGCCAAGGCGTTCGCGGTGGCCGGGGCCGCGCAAGACAAGCCGAGCGAACCGGTGTTGCTGGTCGTGCCCGTCGACGCCGACATCGACGGGATGATCGCCAACGTGCGGTTCTTCCTGGGCGCGATGGAAGGCCTGAGTGACACGCAGTTGGTCGGGACGGTGCTGCCGTTCCCGTCGCTACAGGTGGACCCCTACCGCGCGCTTGCGCCGCACATGCGCGTCACCTCTGCGCGCGCGCGCGCCCTGCTGGCCCTGGCCACGGGCCAGGCCCGGGTGGTCGTGGCCTCCGCGCCCGCCTTGTTGCCGCGCCTTCCTGATCCGTCCGCGCTGGTTGCGCGGTCGCTTGGTGTGAAGACCGGCGCCGATCTGGATCCCCACGGATTGGCCGCACTGCTCATCGACGGCGGCTACGAGCGGCAGGATCCCGTTGATCAGCACGGCGAGTTCTGCTTGCGCGGCGGCATCCTCGACGTCTATCCCCCCGACGAGCTGTGGCCCGTGCGGATCGAGTTCGTGGGCGACATGGTGGAGTCGATCCGCCGGTTCGATCCCGACACGCAGCGCTCGGTCGAGACGCTCGACCAGTTCGTCGTCGTGCCCGTGCGCGAGTCGAGCGATCCCGCCGACCTGCCGCTGTCGTTGAGCGGCTCCGCGAGCGTGTTCGATTACCTGACCTCGCGACGCAGCGCGCACGTGATCGTGTCGGAAGCCGACGAAGCCCTGACGGCGATTGCCCGCGCGCACGAACAGGTGGCCGCCAGCTACGAAGAGGCGTCGGGCCGCACGAACGCGCCGGCTTCGCTGCTACCGCCGGAGCGGCTCCTGCTCACAACCGACGAGGTGACAGCCCGCCTTGCGCGCGGCACGACGCTGTCGTCGCTCGACGTCCAGGGCGGCGATGGTCCGGCGCTGCACCATGTGCCCACGCAACCGATCCCGCACTTCCACGGCCGCATTGCCGACTGGATCGCCGAGGTGCGCGAGCGGCGTGACGCCGGTGAAGCCGTGCTGTTTGTAGCCGAGACCGCCGGTCGCGCCGAGCGCACCCTCGAGATGCTGGCCGATTACGAGGTGCGTGCGGAGCTTGCCACCCGGTCCTCGGAGATGAGCGCCGGCGCCGTGCTGGTGGCGACCGGTACGCTCACGCACGGCATCCGCTTCACGCGCGGTGGTCTCACCATCTACGCCGAACCCGACATCTTCGACGAAGACCGCCATCGGGGCGGCGCGGCGCGCA
>JANNEJ010000339.1:0-1944 GCA_031378585.1 Acidobacteriota bacterium
CGCTCGACCGCCTCGTCCCGCTCGTGTATCAGGAGCTGCGCCGCGTGGCGGGCCGCCATCTTCGGGGCGAAGCGCCAGGGCACGCCCTCCAGGCGACGGCGCTCGTGCACGAGGTCTACCTGCGCCTCGTGGATGTGGACCGCATGACGATGAAGAACCGGGCCCACTTCTACGGGGTGGCCGCCGTGCTGATGCGCCAGATCCTCGTCGACCACGCCCGCCGGCAACGCGCCGACAAGCGCGGCGGCGGCGTCACGATGGTGAGCCTCGACGACGTGTCGCCGGCCACGCAACCCGCCAGTGTGGACGTGCTCGCGCTCGACCAGGCGCTGGAGACGCTGTCTGCACTCGATGCCCGGCAGTGCCGCATCGTGGAATTGCGCTTCTTCGCGGGGCTCAACGTCGACGAGACGGCCGACGCGCTCGAGATCTCGCCCGCCACGGTCGCGCGCGACTGGGCCTTGGCCAAGGTGTGGCTCTACCTGCGACTGTCTCCCCGCGAGTAGGGCAGACCTCCGCGGGCCGTCCTCGCCATCCAGGCCCACACTTACGTAAATGTGGTATTGTTGGGGTATGCCTAACACCGCCGAGCGCCGTGCGCGCCTCAGCATCGATGTCTCGACCACGACACGACGCAGGGTCCGACTGGCTGCCGCCCGGCGTGACCAGACCATTCGCGATTACGTCGTCGACGCGCTCGCTGAGCGACTACACGAGGACCTCGGCGACGAGCGTCTCGATGAGGCAGGCACGCTCACCGAAGGGACAGACCCGGTGCTCGGCCGTCTCTGGCGCAATGCGGCCGACGCGGTCTATGACGACCTATAGTCGCGGCGACATCGTCCTGGTGAAGTTCGTGTTTGCCGACGAGAAGGGCGTCAAGCAGCGCCCTGGCCTACTCGTCAGTTCTGCCCGATACCACCGCGGCCGGCGGGAGGCCATACTCGCGGCGATCACGAGTCAGGTGGGCCGCTCACTCGTGGGGGACCACAGGCTCACGCAGTGGAAGGAATCCGGTCTGCCCCTGCCCTCAACCGTGACCGGCATCATCCGGACCATCAAGCAAGACATGATCATCCGGAAGATCGGCGCACTCGCGCCCGAGGAATTGGCGAACGTCGAGGCCGCACTGCGCGTGTCGCTCGCGCTCGTCGAGGCCAACTGACGCTGGAGCTCAGCCCATGATGCGCTTTAGTGCGCTCATGGCCTCCTGGCCGCCCACGAGCACGAACAGCACAAGGATGACGACGAGCAGCAGGTTGGTCGTCAGCGCGTTCTTCGGCACCTCTTCGGTCCAGGCCACACGGTTGTTCAGGTAGAGCAGCGTCGCCGCAAGGAACGGCACGAACAGGCTGCCGATGACCGTGTAGGTCACGATCACGAGCAGCGGCGCGCCCGTGAAGGCGAGCGGCAACGGCACGAGCGTGATGAAGACCAGGGCCAGCAGATACGGCCGGCTCGTCACCTTGGTGACCTCGGCGCGCGCCTCCAGCGATAGGCCCTTCATCACGCCGAAGATGTCCGCGTACAGGTACGGCACGCTTTGCCACACGCCCAGCAGCGAGGCAAACACGGCGGCCCAGAAGCCGAATCCATACGCCCACACGCCAAACGGACCCAGCACGGTGCCGAGGAACGCGGCCATGCGCGGCACGGCTTCGGCGTCCTTGAGCGGCACGCCGGGCAGAAAGAACGCCGTGTTGGCAATCAGCATGATCGAGATGCCGAAGACCGCCGTGAACACGTAGGCCACGGCCACGTCGCCGCGCACGTACGACAGCCAGCTCGACCCGCGCATGCCTTCCTCGCGCATCCAGTAGTTGTACGACAGCATCGTGACCGAGCCGCCGATGCCGCCGATGAGCGAGAGCACATAGGTGCCGCTACCGACGGGAATCACCGGTAGCACCAGCCCCTGTGCGGCCGTGCCCGGATTGGTCATCG
>JANNEJ010000350.1:0-10776 GCA_031378585.1 Acidobacteriota bacterium
CACGCCGCCGGCGGTCGACACCAGCAATTTGCCGCCCGCCTCGGGGAACTGCTGCACCACGACCTCGAACCGGCCCGACTCGTTGGTCTGATACGCCACCCAGCGCCCGTCAGGGGAGAACTGCGCCACCGTCTCTTCAGCGGGCGTGTTCGCGACGACCCGCGGCGTGTGGTCGGGGCTGGTCATGTCCACTACCCACAGATCGCGCCCGGTTGTCGGCTTGACCTCGTAGTAGACCAGCCACCGGCCGTCCCGTGACCAATCCTGCGGCTGCTTGATGTGAGGCGAGTCCACCATCTGTTCCTCGACGCCTGATCCGTTCGATGGCTTCACATACAAGTTGAAAACGCCCGTTCGGTTCGACGAAAACGCGATCCGCATCCCGTCCGGCGACCAGACGGGATTGATGTCGCCGGCCGCATCAAACGTCAGACGGGTCATCCCCCCGCGGAGGAGATCCAGTAGCCAGATGTCGGCGTTATCCTGCAGGGAGCGCACCATCGCCACGCGCCGGCCGTCGGGCGACAGCTCGGGCCACCGCGGATCATTCGCGTCCGGCTCGCCGGCCACGCCCACGGCCTTGCCCGCCCGATCGACCCACCTCAGGTGTCGCGACACAACGCCGCCGGCGCGATACGCGATCGGGCCCGCCCCCGACACGGCAAAGCCCCCGCCACTCGCGTCCACGCCGACGCGATCGGCCAGAGTGACAGGCTCGCCCGTCAACGCTCGGCCGACGAGATCCAGCCGGCGCGACACCAGGATTTCGGCTTGTACGAAGACCACCCGGTCCGGCGGCAGGAACGCGCCCGCTGAGTCCGCGGCTGTCAACCGCGTGGGTGCGCCGCCGTCGAGTGCGCCCAGGTAGATCCCCGCCGCCTCGGGCGTGCCCGTTGCGTGGAACAGAAAGTGCCGGCCGTCGGGCAGGAACTGCGGGCGCCGATGGCTGATCTGGCGTGGCGGATCGAGCCGCGTCACCGCCACCGGCTCGCCGCCGGTGGCCGCGACGCGCCACAGCGGACCGGTGCTCTGCCGCGGAAACAGAATGCTGCCGTCCGCGCTCCAACTGCCGCCGAAGCCGACGCCGCTCAGGGTGGCCAGCACTTGCGGCGCTCCGCCGGCGAGGTCGAGGCGGAGGAGTTTGGTGGCCGCAAAGAAGCCGATCGACCGGCTGTCGGGAGACCAGAATGGATAGGTCGCGGCCTCCGTACCCGCCAGCGGCCGCGCCTCGGTCTGGTCAAGCGGACGCAGCCACAGCCGTTGAGCCCCATCGCCCGATGCGACGAAGACGAGGGAGCGGCCGTCGGGCGACAGCGCAAACTGCAGCGGTGCGTCGGTGGCGGGCGTCGTGATCTCGAGACGCATCTCGGGCGGGGCGGGTGGTGGAGTCTGGCGCAGGTAGCGCAGTGTGGGCAGCGCCATCGCCGCGATCAGTGCCGCCGCCAGGGCGAGGGCGGCGATCCAGGGCAGCCGTCCGCGCGACGATGCGGTTGTCGTGGGTGTCGCCGGTGACGCGGCCGTCTCGAACGCGCCGTCGAGCGCGAGGCGCACGCTCTGCATGTCGCCGAGGCGCTGCTTCGCATCTCGCTGCAGGCAGGACCGCAACACCTGCCGGATCCGCGCCGGCACGTCCGCCGGCAGCCGCTCCCACGCCGGGTCGGTCTTCAGCACGTTCGCGAGCGTGTCGGACACACCCTCCCCGGCGAAGACCCGTTGCCCGGTGAGCATCTCGAACAGCACGACCCCGAACGCCCAGATGTCCGCGCGCCGATCGACGGGCCGCCCCTTCGCCTGCTCGGGCGCCATGTACGCTGCCGTCCCGAGGATCACGCCCGCACCGGTCATCTGCGCCGGCGAGGTGATGGTCGGTGAATTGTCCGCCGTCGCACTGCAGGATGCACATCGAGCGCTTTGGCGAGACCGAAGTCCAATACCTTCACCGTGCCGTCGGCGCGCACCTTGATGTTGGCGGGCTTCAGATCGCGGTGGATGATCCCTGCTCGTGCGCGGCTTCGAGCGCTTCGGCGATCTGCTTCGCGATCGGCAACGCTTCATCGAGTGGAATGGCGCCGCGGGCAATCCGCTGCGACAGGTCGTCGCCCTCGACCAGTTCCATCACGAGCGCCGTGATCCCGCCGCTCTCTTCGAGGCCGTGGATGTGGGCGATGTTCGGGTGATTCAGCGCGGCGAGGACTTCCGCTTCACGCTGAAACCGTGCGAGCCGATCGCGATTCGCAGCCAGTGCGGGCGCCAGGACCTTGAGGGCGACCTGGCGCTTCAGGTTCGTGTCGGTCGCGCGGTAGACCTGGCCCATGCCGCCCTCCCCAAGGAGCGCGGTCACTGCGTACGGGCCGAGACGCGAGCCAGGAGTCAGAGCCAAGTGGCCGAAAGTATAGCGGCTACGCCTATGCGGACGTGACTACTCTTGCAACACTCGCGAGTGGCGCCAAAGAACAATCTTTGGCAATGCCTGTTATTATTGACGGGTCACATTGCTACGTATCGCGAGGGACGCATGAACGTGTCACTGACGCCAGAACTCGAGAAGTTCGTCGATGGAAAAGTCGAGAGCGGCCTCTACAACAATGCGAGCGAAGTGGTGCGCGAAGGGCTTCGGCTCCTCAAGGAGCACGACGAGATCCGTGGGAAGTGGCGTGAGCAGATCGAGCGCGGCTGGCTGGAATCGCAACGCGGCGAGGTCGTTGACGGACCAACGGCGATGGCCGGGATCAGAGCACGCGTCAAGACCAAGGCCAGAAAGTGCGCGTGAGTCTGCGCTACCAGCTCACGCCGAGCGCCGAGCAGGATGTCGACCGGATCACCGATTTCATCGCTGAGGACAACGTCGAAGCCGCCCTGCGCGTCCACGATGCCCTCGAGGAGGCGTTCCGGCTCCTGGCTGAGACCGGGGATGGGACACACCCGAGTGGACCTCACGGTGAGACCACTGAAGTTCTGGAGCGTCTACTCGTATCTGGTCGTGTACGACCCAACCAGTACGCCTCTCGCCGTCGTCGCGGTTCTCCATGGCGCGCGCGACGTCGAGAACATCTTGAAGCCATGAATCCATCGCGGGCTTCACGCCGCTGCGGAGCGAATACCTCCCATAGCAACGAGCCGTGCGGCGGTGGGAGGTGGTACGGCGCGACTCGCGTTTCGTCGCGGCCGACGCTACGGCTTCGCCTCGGGGTTCCAGTGTTGAATGAGCGTGATCGGCGCGGCCGCCTCGTCCAGCACCGTGTTGATCAGGAAGCGCCCGTCGCGGGTCACGTCGTATTGCCGGCCCTGGATAGCTTCCACGCCGCCGCCGACGATCCGCGTGGGAAAGAGCGCCACCGGCGCGCCCGGCGCCACGCTCGCGCCGGTGACCGAAATCGGCGCCGCCATCATCGCGCCCGTGGGCGACACGTAGTAGAGCTCCGCGCCGTCCCGGCGCCAGCGCGGATAGATCCCACCCGCCGTCGAGACCTGCCACTGCCCGCCCACCTGGCTGGCGGACGCGCCAGACGCCGCAGGCCCCGCGAACGGCCAGATGTAGATCTCGTCGCGCCCGGATTCATCAGACTGGTAGGCCACCCAGCGCCCGTCCGGCGAGAACTGGCCGTTGCGTTCCTGGAAGGGGGTCTTCAGAAACACCCAGGGCGTGCGATCCCCCTCCAGCGGGAGTACCCGGAGGTCGTTGTTGGAGAGGAGCGCCACGCGCTTGTCAGTCTGCGGGTCGGAACTGAAATAGAGCAGGAACCGGCCGTCCGCGGACCAGTCGGTGGGGACCTTCAGCTGCGGGGAGGCCAGCAGGACCTCCTCCGCCCCGGCGCCGCTGGCCGCCTTCTGATACAGGTCGTAGACGCCCGTCCGGTTCGACGTGAACGCGATCCGGCGGCTATCGGGGGACCAGAAGGGGTGGTGGTCGTTCGCCGCGTCAAACGTGAACCGGCTCGTGCGGGGGCCGTCCAGCAGCCAGAGGTCCGTGTTGCCCTGCACCGTGCGGGCCACCGCCACCCGCTGCCCATCGGGCGACACGGCGGGTTCGCGCAGAGCATTTTCGTCCGGTGCGCCCAGTGGGCCGAGCGCCTTCCCCGACCGGTCCACCCAGGTCAGTTGCCGCCGGCTGGCTCCGGCCGTCCGATACGCCACCAGGCCGCTCGCCGAGACCGACACCGTGCCAGCGTTGTTCGTCGGATCGACCCCCACCGCATCGGCCAGCGTCACCGGATCGCCGGTGAGCGCCGCCTGGTCCAGGTCCAGGCGCTGGGCCACGAGGGTCCCAGCGCTCACCCACAGTAGCCAGCCCGCCGCGGGGGCGAGGGGCGACGCCCAATAGACGCCCGGCGCGTCGGCCGCCGTCAGCCGGTGCGTGTCGGCCGCGTCGAGCGTCCCCAGGTAGATCCCCCCGGCGTCCGCCGTCCCCTGCGCGTAGAACAGGAAGTGCCCGTCGGGCAAGAAGGAGGGATGCCGGTGGCTGCTTTGCCCACGGAGGGTGGTCACCGCGACCGGCGGGCCGCCCGAGGCCGGCACGCGGAGCAGCGGCCCCCCGGAGCTCGGCGTGAACAGCAGGACGCCATCGGCATTCCAGGTCCCGCCGCGGCCGAGGGATGCCGGACCGAGGGTCTGTGGCGCGCCGCCACTCAGGTCGGTCCGCTTTAGTTGGTTGTTGGCGAAGAACGCCACGGCGCCGCTGTCGGGCGCCCAGAAGGGATATCGCGCGCCTTCGGTGCCCGCGAGCGGTTGGGCCGTTGTCGTTGCCAGCGACCGCCGCCAGAGGCGGGACGCGCCGTCGCCGGACGCCACGAAGACAATCTGGCGGCCGTCGGGCGAGAGGGCAAAGTCCGTGGGCCGGTCACTGGCGGGCGTGACGAGGTTCACGCGCGTCTCGGGCGGCGCGGGTGGTGGCGTTTGTCGCAGATACCGCACGGCGGGAAGGGCGAGCGCAACCATCCCCAACACGGCGACGGCGAACGCGCCCCTCCACACCCGCCCGCGCGATGATACGGTCGTCGTCGATGTCGCTGACGCCGCGGCCGTCTCGAACGCGCCCTCCAAGGCCAGCCGCACGTCGCGGATGTCGCCGACGCGCTGTTTCGGATCTTTGCGCAGGCACACCCGAAGTGCCTGGGCGACGCGTGGCGGCACGGACGAGGGCAGGGCGTTGAAGTCCGGCTCTCGTTCGACAACACGCGCCAAGGTCACCGCCAGGTCTTCGCCACCGAACGCGCGCGTGCCCGTGAGCATCTCGAACAGCACGGCGCCAAACGCCCAGATGTCCGCGCGCTTGTCCACGACCTTGCCACGCGCCTGCTCCGGAGACATGTAGGCGGCGGTGCCGAGAATCACACCCACACCGGTCATCTGCGCGGGCGAGGTGATCGTCGGGGAGTTGTCCGAAGTCGCGGTCGCGGGACTTGTGTCGAGCGCCTTGGCCAACCCGAAGTCGAGCACCTTTACCGTGCCGTCCGCGCGGACTTTGATGTTGGCGGGTTTCAGATCGCGGTGGATGATGTTCTGCTCGTGCGCGGCCTCCAGCGCCTCAGCAATCTGCTTCGCGATGGGCAGGGCTTCATCGAGTGGGATGGCCCCACGCGCGATCCGCTGCGACAAGTCGTCGCCCTCGACCAGCTCCATCACCAGGGCGGTGATCCCGTTGCTCTCTTCGAGCCCGTAGATGGCCGCGATGTTGGGATGGTTCAGCGAGGCGAGGACTTCGGCTTCACGTTGAAAGCGTGCGAGCCGATCGCGGTCAGCAGCCAGGGAGGCGGCAGGACTTTGATGGCGACCTGGCGCTTCAGCTTGGTATCGGTGGCCCGATACACTTCGCCCATGCCGCCGGCACCGATCTGCGCGGTGATCTCGTAGACGCCAAGGCGGGTGCCGGAAGTAAGGGCCAACGCTGGGGATTATACGGGCGGGACGGCGCGGTCGAACGAAGAGGTGCGTAGCGAGCCTTCGGCTCCCGGCACGCCCTTGGACCGCCGAGACAGGCACGACGCGTCGGTGCTACGCTCCCTCCGTGCCTTCCGACCGACCGAGGGTCTATTTAGAGACCAGCGTGATCAGCTACTTGACCGCGCGGCCATCGCGAAACTTACGGGTGGCGGCGCATCAGGAAATCACCGCCGACTGGTGGACTCGACGGCGCCTGCGCTTCGACCTCTACGTATCGAGGCTCGTCATCGACGAGGCGGCAGCGGGCGATGCCGACGCGGCCGGGCAACGGCTCGTCACACTCCGCGGCATCCCGCGTCTGGAGCTGACCGAAGCCGCCGCAACCTTGGCCGACAATCTGGTGACCGGAGCCGCGATCCCTCGCGAGGCCATCGAAGACGCGCTGCATGTGGCCGTGGCCGCTGCTCACGGTATGGACTATCTGCTGACTTGGAATTGTCGGCATATTGCGAACGCGGCAATGCGAACCCGGATCGCGGACATCTGCGCGCGCTCGGGCGTTGAAGCGCCGGTCATTTGCACGCCCGAAGAGTTGTTGGAGGACTGACCATGGTCGAGCCGAATGATCGCGCCAACGATGACGTTCCAGATGACATCATCCAAGACCTCCGGGCCGTACGACGGGCGCACGCCGAAGCCTTCGGATTCGACGCCGCTCGGATCGTGGAGGACTTGAGGAAGAAGGATGCGGCGTCGGCTGATGACGTGGTGTCGCTGCCACCGAAGCCGGCCAGACACCGACCTATGGCCGCCGGGGAGTAGACGCGAACCCCCGGCCGCCGTCAAATGGAAACAAATGCACCAGTGCAGGGGCATAACGCATAACGTTGAACGACACGCGTTTCGTTCACTCGCGAGCGGACGCGCCGGAACTGAAGCCACAACGCCATCCCGTGGAATACTCGGCGAGCACTGATTTTCAGGCTTGCTCGATACACACGAATCAGCGATCCTTACACATGGAGGCGGCATGCGGACGAACATCGACATCGATGACGGCTTGATGCGTGAGGCGATGCGCGCGAGCGGTGCGACGACCAAGCGGGCGGCCGTCGAGCAGGGCCTGCGGATGCTGATCGGCGTGCGTGGACAGCGCGCGATTCGCCGGCTGCGAGGGACCGTGAAGTGGACCGGCGACCTCGACGCCAGCCGTCGTGGGCGGGTGACACACCAGGGGTGACGACATGGTCATCGTCGACACGACGGTCTGGGTCGACTACTTCAATGGCGTTGATAGCCCGGAAATCGCATGGTTCGAGCGCGGGGTGACGAGACGTCGCCTCGGACTGCTCGACCTGATGGTGTGCGAAATCCTGCAGGGACTCTCGACCGATGCGGAGGCCAATCGCGTCCTCCGCCAGCTACAGCGATTCGCGATCTTGGAGACGGGCGGTGTGCGACTGGCCGAGGCCGCCGCCCAGAACTACCGCAGGCTCCGCGCCCGCGGGAAGACCGTGCGTAAGACCATCGACTGCCTCATCGCGACGTTCTGCCTCGAGCACGATCACGCCTTGCTCCACCGAGATCGCGATTTTGATCACTTCGAGGAATTCCTCGACCTACAGGTTATCCATCCGGACGGCTCGGACGTGGGCGATCAGTAAACCCTTCGCCACCTCACCGATGTCACGCAGGCGCTGCGTCAGCCCCTTCACGAAGCATCGCGCGAGCAGCGTCCGCATGAGCCGCGGCGTGGTCGCCGGCAGTATGCCCAGATCGATCTCGCGCGTCATCACGAGGGCTAGAGCCGCTCTGCGCGACCAGGCTGGAGTGATCCGGCGCCGCCCGAGTTGGATGCGTGCAGAGTCCGACCAGTCCCTACCGTGGTCCGGCTGTGCGCCGCCGAATCTCGTCGGTGAAGTTCTGCAGGAAGATCACGCGGCTCGCGGATCTCTGCGCATCGAGAGACGTGCCGGGCATGAGGGCCACGAATCGCTTGCCATCCGGCGCGATGTCAAGGTTCTGAGTGCCGCTTGTTTCGGCCAGCCGCTTCTCGGTCCACAGCCGAGGCCGGTCCGCGACGAACACGTCGCCCTTCACGGCATAGGTGACGAGCATGATGCGCTGGTCCGCCGTCCGATAGAAAAGCTCACGCCCGTTCCGCGACCACACGGCCAATACGCCGCCGTTGTTCGAGATGAGCCACGTGCCGCCTTTGTCCGGGAACGCCCTGACGTAGATCTCGTCGGTCCCCGACTCGTCCGAGCGATAGGCGATCCATCGGCCATCGGGCGAGAAGGCCGGGTATAGCTCGTTCGCCGGCGTTTCCAGGAACACCTCGGGCTTGCCGGCCTTCAGGCCGGCGCCGTCGTTCTCCACGGGCACCGTCCAGATGTCTCCCACGCCACCCTCGGGAAACTCCGCGTACGCAAGCCGCGCGCCGTCCGGCGAGAACGACCACGGGAACAGGGCGCTCTTGCTCTGCGTGAACGACTGCGGCTTGCTGGCACCGTCGGCGCGCGTCCAGAGTATGCCGCCGCCATCGTAACCCCCGGTGAACGCGATGTAGCGACCGGTGGGGTGCCACACCGGAAAACGGAACGTTCCGCCGCCGAACGTCAGGCGCGACATCGCGTCCCGCTGCCAGTCGTAGACCCAGATGTCCTGGCCACCGGCCGTGGTGATGGTCAACGCGACCTGGGTGCCATCCGGCGACACGTGCGGCTGGAGGTAATTACCGGGCTTGGCCGGGAGCGGTTCCGTCTTGCCACTGGCATCCAGCCACTGCAGCGTCACGCCTCCACCGGCCGAATTGCCGTGGCGGAACACCAGCGTTCCCTGCTGAGACGCATCAAGCTGAGCGGACCCCGCCACAACGTCGTATGCCACTTCCTCCAGCACAGGCGATGGCGTGCCTCGCACTTCCAGCCGGTCGAGGTCGAAGGGCACGCCGAACACGGTGCCCTTGCTGACGTACACCAGATACCCGCTCGCTGCCGTTCGATGCCGCGACGTACCGACCGAACATGCCGCCTCGCTGCACGGTCTTTCGACTGCCGTCCCGAATCGACAGCACGTCGATGCGGCCCTCGTCGAACGTACCGGACGACGGGCGGACCGAGAGCAGCAGGGCCTTGCCTCCCGGAAGGAACTGCGGCCATCGATGCCGGGTTTCTCCCTCGGCCAGCGTCGTCAACGAGGAGGGTATTCCGCCGGTGTCAGGGAGCTGGGACAGCGTAATTCCGTCAAGCGAGGCGGCGATGGTGCCATCCGCGCCCCAACTGCCACCACGGGAGGCTGAGCCTTGGACACGACACAGCGTCACGGTCGCTCCACCCTCAACCGAGATCTTCTTGAGCTGTCCGGACACGAAGAACCCGACCCACCGGCCGTCCGGCGAGAAGAACGGGGCGAACGCCCCTTGCGTGCCTTCCAGCTCGACCGCCGTGGGTTGATCAAGGAGCCGCGTGAACAGCCGGCCTTGAGACGCAAACACGAGCCGGTTGCCGTCGGGCGAAATGATCACGTCGACACCAACCGAAGAGCCGAGCAACACGTCAGTTCCCAGTTCGACGTCCAGCCGCACCAGCGGATGTTCAACCGCCTGGCTCGACCGCCACGGCGCCCACCCGACGAGCCACGCGATCGCGAACACGAGCGCCGACGAGGCAGATATCCACGGTAGCGCTCGGCTCCACGCCGACCGGGGCGCCACCGGCAGCGTCGGCCGGTGAACGGCCGGCTCTATGTCAAACGCGCCCTCCAGCGCGAGGCGTACATCGCCAATCGCCTGCGCCCGTTGCTTCGGATCCTTGTTCAGGCACCGCCTGAGGTAAACGCTGAGGGCCGAAGGCAGACCAGCAGGCAATAGGGTCCAGTTCGGCTCTGCGCGGACCACGGCGGCGAGCGTGTCGGTGAGACCCTCGCCCGGAAACGCCCGCGTGCCGGTGAGCATCTCGAACAGCACGGCGCCAAACGCCCAGATGTCCGCACGCTTGTCCACAACCTTCCCGCGGGCCTGCTCGGGACTCATGTAGGCCGCGGTGCCGAGAATCACTCCCACACCGGTCATCTGCGCGGGCGAGGTGATGGTGGGTAAGTTGTCCGCCGTCGCGCTCGCGGGATTCACATCGAGCGCTTTGGCGAGACCGAAGTCGAGCACTTTCACCGTGCCGTCGGGTCGCACCTTGATGTTCGCGGGCTTCAGATCGCGATGGACGATCCCCTGCTCGTGCGCGGCCTCGAGCGCCTCGGCGATCTGCCTCGCGATCGGTAGCGCTTCATCGAGAGGCATTCCTGCCTCCCCCGCCGAAGCGCCAGGGGCGCTGAGGCGCACGATCCGTTGCGACAGGTCGTCACCCTCGACGAGTTCCATCACGAGCGCCGTGATGCCCGCCTGTCCTGAGCTTGTCGAAGGGTTCGACTCTTCGAGCCCGTAGATGGCGGCGATGTTCGGATGGTTCAGCGAGGCGAGCACTTCGGCCTCACGTTGAAAGCGGGCGAGTCGATCGCGGTCAGCAGCCAGGGAGTCCGGCAGGACTTTGATGGCGACCTGACGCTTCAGCTTGGTATCGGTGGCCCGATAGACTTCGCCCATGCCGCCGGCACCGATCTGCGCGGTGATCTCGTAGACGCCAACACGGGTGCCGGGAGTGAGGGGCAATGTGTGCGTGATTATACGGGCGAGCGCCGGCGTGGGCGAGATCGATCCTGCTTCACGGCGCTGTGGCGAACCGGATGCCTTTTACCACTCACACTTCGTTGGTCCTGCGCAGACATCGCGGGACGACGCGGTGCAGTCCTCACTCGGCGAAATCGGAGCCCTCGCCGCTGCGCTGTAGGTTCCGCCACTCGCGCCGTGAGTCCGGGTGACGCGGACGCGAGGCGAATAGCGGG
>JANNEJ010000366.1:0-5531 GCA_031378585.1 Acidobacteriota bacterium
CATGCAGACGGCCTCGGGCACCGCGGAGAGCGATGTGTCGGGCGTCTTCATGAACATGATCACGAAGTCGGGCGGCAACCGGTTCACGAGTGAACACAATGTGTACTTCATGAACGACGCGCTCCAGGGCACCAACATCGACGACGGGCTGCGGAGCCGTCTCGGCCTGCAGCCGGGCCAGACCAGCGGCGCGGCCGGCAACCCCATCGAGATCGGCTACGACTGGAGTTCGACGCTGGGCGGTCCCATCAAGCGCGACAAGGTCTGGTTCTTCGGCGCGTCGCGGTGGTGGCGTCTGGACCAGGCGCAGATTGGCGCGTCGAACCCCGACGGCTCGCAGGCGATCGATGACAACCGCATCCGCAACTTCGTGGGCAAGGCCACGTGGCAGACGACGCCGTCGATCCGCACGTCGGTGGTGTTCAACCGGAACCTGAAGGACCGGTTCCATCGCCGCGATTCGCCCTACCTCTTCGTGCCCGACAAGGCCACGACCCTGCAGGATCAGCCGGCGCAGAACTACGCGGTCAACTACAACCATGTGCTCGGCCGGCGTTTCGTGGTCGACGCCCGGTTCGGCCGCATGTGGGGCACGACGCCTTCGCGTTACCAGTCGGGCGTGTCGCCGACCGATATCTCGATCCGGGACGTCTCGCGCTTCACGATCGAGAACGCCGCGATTCAGCAGTCGCTGAACCCGAACGAGCGCTATCAGGGGAACGTGACGGGGGGCTACTTCCTTGACGCGGGCCGCGGCGGCTCCCACGACATCAAGGGCGGCATCCAGTTCTCGCGGGAACGCATGGAGCTCGACCAGATCCGCAACGGCGACTACTTCCTCGAGCAGCGCGACGGCGTGGCTTTTCAGGCGCAGCTGTCGAACACGCCGATCACGTCCGACCATCGGCTGTCGACCTACGGCGTCTTCGCACAGGATCGCTGGACGATTGGGCGCGCCACGCTCAACCTTGGACTTCGTGTGGACGGCGTGTCGGCCTACCTGCCGGCGCAGACCAGTGAAGCGGGCACCTTCGTGTCGGCGCGCACTTACCCGAAGACCGACGTATTCGACTTCGGTCCCAACATCCAGCCGCGCCTGGGCTTCACCTACGACGTCTTCGGCAACGGCAAGACGGCGCTCAAGGCCTACTACGGGCGTTTCTATAACCAGTTCGGTTCGGAGATCGCGCAGGCGGCCAACCCGAATGCACTGACGAATCAGGCCGTGTCCTGGACCGACGCCAACGGCAACCGAGCGCTCGATGCCGGTGAGCTCGGCGCGTTCACCGGTTTCCCGCGCGGCCTGTTCCCGTCGGTCGACAGCGGCGCGACCCGGCCCTACAGCGAAGAGATCAACGCGGGCATCGAGCAGCAGCTCGCCAATAACTTCGCCGTCGGGGTCAGCTACCACCGCCGTCAGCACCGCGACGGTCTGGGCGTGCTCGATCGCGCGCGCACGCCAGCCACCTACGCGCCCATCGAGCGCACTTACGTAGATCCGGTGAACGGGCAGACCCAGGCCATCACCATCTTCAACCTGCGGCCGGAGTTCATCACGGCGCGCGACCGCTTCATCAGCAACGTCGACCAACTGCAGAGCAACTACGACGGCGTGACCCTTGAAGTGCAGAAGCGGATGTCGAACCGGTGGCAGATGCTGGCCGGGTTGTCGCTTCAGAAGCACATCGGCTTCGAACACGACGGGACGTTCACGAACGTCGACTTCAGCAACCCGAACTCGTCGATCGGACGCGCGGACTCCCGCATCTTCACCGACCTGCCGTGGATCTTCAATGTCTCTGGCAGCTACCAGCTGCCCTACGGGTTGATGACGTCGGGCAAGTACACCGCACGGGCTGGCGATCCGCTGACTCGCACGGCCAACTTCGGCGGTCTCACGGCGTCGCAGGCGAGCGAGACCGTCCGCCTGGTGTCGCGCGGCACGGACCGGACCGAAGACGTCACCAAGTTCCTCGACGTCCGCGTGGCGAAGCGGTTCCGGCTCGGCACCTCGTCGCTCGAGGGCTCGGTGGATCTGTTCAATGTGCTCAACGGCAACCACGTCCTGCTGCAAAACGTCCAGATTGGCTCGACCTGGGCTCGACCCACGCGCATTCTGGCGCCGCGCATCATCCGTTTCGGCGTGACGGCGCGCTTCTAAGGACTGGGGCTCGGGACTCGGGACTCGGGACTCGGGCTCAAACTGCACGAGAAAGGGCGGCGCTTCGGCGCCGCCCTTTTCTTCGTACCGGCGCGCTGTTTACATGTGAGATGCAGCGCCCTACCGAGACCCGGGACCCGAGACCCGGATCCCTGTTCTATGATGCACCGCATGACCCGAGGCATGGTGCTGGCGGCGGTGGCGGCAGCCGGGATGTCCGCGACGGTGTGGGGAAGTGCGGCGCCGGCGGCGCAGCCCGCAGCTGACCGCTCGACGTGGCGGTGGTACAAGGGCCAGACGCACGCCCACACGCTCGAGAGCGACGGCGACAGCACGCCCGAAGAGGTCACGCGCTGGTATCACGAGCGCGGCTACCAGTTCCTGGTGCTGAGCGACCATAACGTGCTCACGCGTGTGGACGCGCTGTCGCGGCAGTTCGGAGCGCCGGAGTCGTTCCTGCTCGTGCCTGGGGGAGAGATCACCGACCGCGTGGACGAGAAACCGCTGCACGTGAACGGCCTGAACCTGACGCGGCTGGTGCCGCCGCAGGGCGGGGATACCGTGGCGCTCGCCCTGCAGCGCGACATCGACGCCATCCGCGAGGCCAGCGGTGTGCCGCACATCAACCATCCGAATTTCGGCTGGGCCATCGCGCCGTCCGACCTGGCGCCGCTTGAACGCTACCGGCTGCTCGAGATCTACAGCGGTCATCCACTCGTGAACAACCTTGGGGGCGACGACGCGCCAGGCATGGAAGAGGTGTGGGACCGCCTGCTGACTGCCGGGAAGCGCGTCTACGGCATTGCCGTCGACGACGCGCACTACTTCAAGCGGCCGTGGGATCCCCTGGCGCCGCAGCCGGGTAAGGGTTGGGTGGTGGTACGCGCGCCACGGCTCGAGGCGGCCGCGCTCATGACGTCACTCGAGAATGGAGAGTTCTACGCATCCACCGGCGTGACGCTTGAGTCGTATTCCGCCAGCCCGTCGTCAATAGCGGTGCAGGTGCAGGCGGCCGGCACCACGCGCTACCGGCTGCAGCTCGTGAGCGGAGGGGCGGTCGTGGCAACGACGGACGGTCTGTCGGCCACGTTCGCACTGGCGGGGAGGAGCGGCTACGCCCGGGTCGTCGTGCGCGATTCAAACGGCGCGCAGGCGTGGGCGCAGCCGGTGTTCCTGCCGTAGGCGCGCGATGGCGGATGCACGTCGACCGGTCGCGCTACACTGGGATCATGCAGCTACGGACGGCTCGGCTTTGTTTGGATTGCGAGGAAGTGCACGACGAGTACCGGTGTCCGGTCTGCGCGTCGGACCACTTCACCTACGTGAGCCGGTGGGTGCCATCGCCTGAACACCTCGCCCGCCCGCGTCCTGCACCCGCGCCGCCGCCCGAGGCCGAGGCGTACCGGCAGATTGTGCGGGGCACACCACCGCCGCGCACGGGCCGGTTCATGAAGGCGCTGGTGGGGTTGGGAGCCGCGGGTCTTGGTGCGGCGGGCGTTGCGGGCCTCTTCCTCGGCGCGCGCCGCGCACGTGGCGGCGACGCCGGGAAGAAGCAGAGCGACTAGCAGCCGGCGGCTAGCTGGTCTTGGCCTTGGCGTCTTTCTTGGCCTTGGTGGCGGCCTTGAGGGCATCGACCGTCTGCGCACCGAACTTCTTGTTGAAGCGGGTGATGCGGCCCTCGGTGTCGAGCAGCTTCTGTCGGCCCGTGAAGAACGGGTGGCACTGGCTGCAGACGTCGAGGTGCACGTCCTTGATCGTGGAGCGGGTCGGCCAGGTGGCGCCACAGGCGCAGCGCGCAGTGACGTCGTAGTATTCGGGATGGATGCCAGGCTTCATGAGTGGGGTCCTTTCGCCGGATCCGGGCACGAGCCGCACCGGCTCAGGCCGCTTTCCGGCAGACGCAACAAGCCCTTAAGTATATCACCGGGGCGGGGCCTTGCCGCCGGTCGGCCTGGCCGCCCGCCACGCGGCGCCAAGCAGGGAGAGGCCGAGCCAGATTGCGGCGGCCGCCAGCGGATAGCCCAGCAGCTCAGGCCGCCAGGCGGCGACCAGGCCAAGTAGCACCAGCAGGATCCCGCCGATGGCCAGGGTTGGAGCCTCGGCAGCGCCGAGCGCCCGGGTGGCCGTCAGGGCCGCTCCTACGGTGTTGCCGAGCCTGAGTGCGCCGGCCGCCGCGCGTCCCGGTCCGCCGCCGCCGCGTCGGCGATGCTGCCGGGCCGATTGCCGTGCGGGCGTGCCGCCCGGCGGACCGGACGGCGTCAGGCCGTGATGCCGCGCGGGCAGCACCACCTCGGTGGCGCGTGCCAGGTCGGCCTGGAACATGCGCTCCATCGCCGCGGCGAAGACGGCGTCTTCCACCGCCACGTCGAGTTCCCAGTTGCCCATCCAGCTCTGGAGGTTGAGATCCGACGAGCCGACGCGGGCCCACAGTCCGTCGGCCACCGCCGTCTTCGCGTGCACCATCGACCCGTTCCACTCGAACACCCGCACGCCGCCGGCGAGCAGACCGCGGTAGCCCGCGCGCGAGAAGGAGCGCACCCACGGCAAGTCGCTCTCGCCCGGCACCAGCAGTCGCACGTCGACGCCGTCGGCGGCCGCCGCGGTGAGGGCCTGCACGTAGCCAGGCACGCCGACGAAGTAGGCGTCGGTAATCCACAGCCGCTCACGCGCCAGGCCCGCCACCAGCGTGTCGAGCCGCATCATGGTTGCGGTGCCAGGGCGACTGCCGATGACCCGCAGCGCGACGTCTCCGCGCCGCGGCAGCTCGTGCCGGCCGGGTCGCTCGTCGGCGGGCAGCGGCGGTCCGGCAGCGGCCCACGCGTCGGCAAACTGCTCGTGCACGTCGGCTACGCCTGGGCCCAGAATCTCCACACCGGTATCGCGCCACGGCGCTATCGCGCCTGACCCGACCCACGCCTCGCCGACGCACAGGCCCGACACGTAGGCGACGCGGCCGTCCACCGCCAGCATCTTGCGATGGTCGCGAGAGGGCCAGGCGAGCGGGCGCCAGAGCACCAGCGGGTTGAAGGCGCGCACGTGCACGCCGGCGTCGACGAGCCGGTACCAGAACGCGCGCGGCGTCGAGCCGACGGCGCCGAGCCAGTCGTAGACGACCCGCACGGTGACCCCTGCCCGCGCGCGCTCGATGAGCGCGTCGGCAAAGAGGGCACCGGTAGAATCGTCGTGGACGATGTAGCTCTCGAAGTGGATGAACCGTTCGGCGTCCGCGATGGCTTGCAACCACGCCGGATAGTTCTCGCCGCCGTCGGTGAGCAACCGCACCGCGTTGCCGTCCACCAGGGGCGCACCGGCGGCACGCGAGAAGGCGAGATCGGCAGCCAGGCGACCCGGCGAAGCGGTCCGCATGTCC
>JANNEJ010000368.1:0-1792 GCA_031378585.1 Acidobacteriota bacterium
GCCGTGCCCACGATCTGGTCGATGAGACCGCCGGTGAGCGACAGAAACGGCTGCGGGTAGGTCGCGAAGATCCCGGCAGTGCCGGTGTCGCCGGCAATCTGCCGCAGCCCGCCGTCGAAGGCCGCAAACGCCTCGTGGTAGGTCAGCAAGACGAGTCCCGCGCCGGCCATGGCACCAACGACCTGCGCGATGACATACGGCGCGACCTTGCCCCACGGCAGCCCGCGGTGTACGGCCAGGGCCACGGTCACCGCCGGATTCAGATGCGCGCCCGACACGCCGCCGGCGACGAGCACACCCATCATCACGGCCAGTCCCCAGCCGAGGTTGATCGACAGATACGCGCCGTTGGCATTGTGGCTGAGCACCACCTGCGCGACCACGCCCACACCGAAGGCAATCAGCACGAGCGTGCCAAGAAACTCCGCCGCGACTTCCCGCATGAGTTCACGTGTCATAGCCGCGCATTATGTCAGCGCTCGCCGCCCCGGGGAAAGGTTCTTCCACGGAACTGCACGAGCGGGCGCGCACGATACAATCGTGACCGATGCTGGGAGGACTCGTGGAGGCCGTGCGCTCGTGGGCCGACGGCGCAGGCGCGGCGGGAGTCTTCATCGTCGCGGTGCTCGACTCGAGCGCGCTGGCGCTGCCCAACGCCACCGACGTCCTCATCATGTACCTCACGGTCCAGACGCCTTCGCTCTGGTGGTACTACGCGCTCGTCGCGACCGCCGGCGCCGTGCTGGGCTCGCTTCCCCTCTACGTGCTCGCGCAGCGCGGCGGCGAGGCCTTGGTGGCCCGCCGACTGTCGGGACCGCGGGCGGCCGCCGCCGTGGCGTGGTACCGGCGCAGCGCCTTCACGGCGATTGCGGTGGCGTCCTTCACGCCGCCCCCGATGCCGCTCAAGCCGTTCGTGCTCCTGGCTGGCGCCACGGGCCTCGGGCCGTGGCGCGTCGCGGCCGCCATCACGGCGGGCCGCGGCGGACGGCATGCCATCGAGACGTTGCTCGCGATGCGGTATCGGGCCCAGGCGGCGCTTGCCGTCGAGCAGTACGGCGCCACCGGCACCATCGTGCTGGTGGGCGTCATCGGCGCCCTGGTCCTTGGGGCGTACCTCTGGCATCAGCGCGGACAGACGGCATGATGGCGCGGTGCCCGAATGCGGGCCTCGGTGATGAGTGGCGAGACCGTGACTGACGCCGCCGTCATCACCAGCGCCGACCTGCGCGTCGTGCGCACAGCCGGCGCCCCGCCCGATACCGTCGAGCGGCTGTGGCCACTCATGGCGGTGCACGAGCGCACGCGCTGCCTGCGGTTCGTGCGCGACGAAGACCGCCGGACGTTTGCGATCACGCGCGCGCTGGTGCGGCGCACGCTGTCGCGGTATGGACCGACGCTGCCGGAGGCGTGGCGGTTCGTCACCAACCAGCACGAGTGTCCGTTTGTCGAGCCGGCGCAAGCCGGCACGCCGCCGCTGCACTTCAACGTGTCGCACACGCGCGGGCTCGTCGCCCTGGCCGTGACGCGCGGCCATCGGCTCGGCGTGGACGTGGAGCAGGTCACCCGCGGGGTCATGGACGGCGTGGCGGACCGGCACTTTGCCGCGGCCGAAGTCCGGGATCTTCGCGCCCTCCCCGCCGCCGATCAGGCCACGGCGTTTTTCGAGTACTGGACGCTGAAGGAGGCCTACATCAAGGCGCGCGGCATGGGCCTCGCGTTGCCGCTCCATGCTTTCGCGTTCGGCCTGCGCCCCCCGCTGGCGCCGACGATCACGTTTGCCGACGGCTTCGAC
>JANNEJ010000397.1:0-4168 GCA_031378585.1 Acidobacteriota bacterium
TGCGCGCCGAAATGCAGCCGCAGCCGAAGGGCGGTACCAGCCGGAAGCGGTTGTGGGGAGAGCAAGGTGCAGCCGCCCTCCGCGATGTCCAGCGTGACGCCCAGCCGCTCGTCGCCGCCGGCGAGCACCTCGACCGGTATCGCCGCGCGGAACCGGACGGCCTGCCGCTTCTGCAACGGCCGGAGGGCGAGGCCTACCACCGCCACCATGAGGGCCAGGTTGTAGAACGACCAGAAGGCCGCGACGCCCGCGCCAACGACGTCTTCGCTGACGCCGAATCCGAGTCCGAGCAGGCTCCACGTCAGCGACAGCACCGTGAGGCCGATGAGCACGTACTGCGGCAGCACCACCCGGTCGTTCTGGTCACCGCCGCGCTTGCTGGTCACGACGAACTTCGCCTCGCCACGCCCCACCAGAAAGCGCTTGGCCGCCACGAGCAGCGTGAAGAAGTTCGCCATGTTGAACAACTCGTCCATCACGATCCGGCCGGTGCCGCGGCTGAGGATCTTGTAGGACACGACGAGCGATACGACATGCGCGAAGTAGAACGCGAGGAACTGGCGATCGAAACGCACGATCGGAAACTGCCCGGTGAAGAGGATCAGCGGCGGAGCCAGGTAGAACACGAGCTTGGCGAAACCGATCGTCCAGTGGTACATCGAGGCGAAGTAGCACAGGCGCTGCGCGAGGGTCAGACCCCGCGCCGTGAGCGGGTTCATGTGCCTGATGATCTTCAGGTTGCCTTCGGCCCAGCGGAGCCGCTGCGAGCTGTAGCTGGAGAAGTCCATCGGCGCCAGACCGGTGACGAGGAGCTCGTTCAGGTAGACGGATTTCCACCCGTTCGCCTGGAGCACGAGCGACGTGTGCATGTCCTCGGTGATCGTGCCGGTGAGCAGGCCCCCGAACGGCTCGAGCGCCTCGCGGCGCAACACGGCGCCGGTGCCGCAGAAGAAGGTCGAGTTCCAGTGATCCTTGCCCGGCATCACCAGGTTGAAGAAGACGTCCTGCTCCCCGTAGAGCCGCCGCATCCGCCAACTGACGCGGTGCTTGAGCGAATCGAGGTTGTGGTAGCGCTGCGGCACCTGCACGAGCGCCACCCGGGGATCATCGAAGAACCCGAGCGTGCGCTCCAGGAAATCGGCGCGCGGCACGTGGTCGGCATCGAACGTGGCAATCAGGGCACCACTGGTCGTCGCAAACGCGTTGTTCCAGTTGCCGGCCTTGGCATGTGCGTTGGTGTCACGCGTGAGGTACTCGCAGCCGAGTTCCTCGCACAGCGCCTTGACGGCGGCCCGGCGGCCATCGTCGAGCACGAACGTGCGATGCGGATAGCGCATGTGGACCGCCGCGCGCACGGTCTGACGCAGCAGGTCGATTTCTTCGTTGAAGGTGGTGATGAAGACATCGACGGTCGGCGACGACACCGTCGGCCGCACGGTGCGTCCGCGCATCGTCCAGACCTGGAAGTAGTAGAACGCGAGCGAGAAGAACCCGTGGATCTCGGCGAGGTAGACCGCCAGCGAGAAGACGAGCGCGTCCGGGTTGAGCGTGTAGAGGCCGCGATACCCGAGATACACGGCGTAGATGAGCAGCGCGGTCACGGCCGCGGTCTTCCGGATCGCCCGACGCCCCGGCGGGTCGAGATGGGTCAGCGTGGAATCGGAATTGAACGGGGCAGGCTCTGTGTGGGTGATGGCCACGGCTCATCCTTCGCCCCGACCACTGCACGATTCGGTCCTGGTCGGATAGCGTGCAACTGCACGCGGCATCACCGTGGCATGTGCCGAATCGCGACAGTGGTGCGCCATTCCCTGACACACCGTGTCATGCCGGGCCTGACAGAGCGCCGCCTCTGCCATCGACATTCGGCCGTGCCCTGGAGCAGGGGCTACTTCTCGACCTTCTGCACCATCATCGCCGCGACGTTGATGATCTTCTTCCCGTCGCGCTCGGTCACGCTGCCCTTGGCCTCGACCTTCTTGGCCACGAAGTCGAGCAGCTTCGCGTTGTGGTTGGCGGCGTAGTCGCCCTCGACGAGATACAGCCCATCGCTCGCCTGGATGGCCATCTGCACGCCCCGCCTGGCGCAGCGCATGGTGAGGGCGGCAGGGCTCTCCGTGGCTGAGCCTCCGGCCTCATCGACGGTACAGGAGGGAGCCACGACCTCGCCCTTCACCGTCCGATACTCCGCAGCACCAGGCAGCGCGCAGGTCGCGAGCACGATGACGGCGGTGGCGATCGATGACGTCACAGGCTTCACGCGCAAGGCTCCATCTTCTCGTAGAGCCTAGCCTAACGCGGGTCACGCCCGGTACGAATAGAGCCGGCCTGAGCCCGACATCGGTGTAGACTGCCCCCGTCCTGAGGGGGGCTCCTGATGCGAATTCGACGACGCGAGGCGAGAAGCGCACGATCGTTGGCAGTGCTGCTGGTGTCGGTTGCAACGCTGGGGGCCGCGTGCACAGCGGCGCCCGAGCCCGCTCCGGCGCCCGCCGCGGCGGCGCCAGTCGACCCGGCCGAGGCCGCGCGCCAGAAGCTGATTGCGCGGGCCAAGTCGCTGGAGTTGCCCACCACCTACGAACCGGTGCCCGGCGATGCGCTCTCGCACCACACGTCTGGCTTCGCCAAGACGATGTGTTCAGCGGTGTTCATCACTGGCTACGACATCGACTTCGCCGCCGAACACGTGGGCTACTTCAGCGGGCCCTACGAGGAGCGCGCCAAGGTGGGCAAGCCGGTGGTCGACAAGGTGAAGAAGACGGTGAGCATCACGCTGCCAAACGGCACGGTGCGCACCGCGGTCTACACCAATGGCCAAGGCTGCGTGACCTACCCGGAGGGCACCGAGAAGCTCGACTTCACACCCAAGCCCGTGAAGCCGAACCTGCCCGCCGCCAACACGCAGGCGTGGCCAATGGGCGACCGCATGCCCACGACGCCGCTGCCAGCGGGCGTGGACGAGGCGAAGGTGAAGGCCGCGGTGGAAGCCGCCTATTCACTGCCCGAAGCGGAGACCACGGCCTTCGTCGTGAGCTACAAGGGCCGCATCATCGCCGAGCGCTACGGCGAGGGCATCACGCCGACCACGCCGCTCGAAAGCTGGTCAATGGGCAAGAGCGTGACATCCACCATCATGGGCACGCTCATCCACAAGGGCGTCTACACGCTCGACCAGGCGGCGCCGGTGCCGGAATGGCAAGTACAGCCGAACGACCCGCGGGCGCAGATCAAGATTCAGGACATCCTGCGGATGTCGAGCGGCATCCGCATCATCAGCCCGTCCGATCCTGACTACGATCCGAAAGGGCCGTACCCCGGTCACCTGTATCTCTACACCGACGCTGGCAACGCCTACAAGTACGCGGCGACGCGTCCGCAGCAGTGGCCACCCAACACCGTGGGCCGCTATCGCAACACCGACCCGGTGCTCACGAACTACTTGAACCGCCTGGGCATCGAAAAGCTGAAGCTCGATTACCTCTCGTATCCGCAGCGCGCGCTGTGGGACAAGATCGGCGTGCGCACGATGGTGATGGAAACCGATCCGTCGGGCAACTTTCTCACGCAGGGCTACGAGTACATGTCGGGCCGCGATTGGGCGCGCCTGGGCAATCTGTATCTGAACGACGGCGTGGCGCCCAGCGGCGAACGCGTGCTACCCGAGAACTACAACGACTTCGTGAGCACGCTGGCACCCGCCTGGGTGGCCGACGAGAACCCCGTCTACGGCGGCTTCTTCTGGATCAACGGCGATGGCCGCGTGCCACTGCCGAAGGAGGCCTATTCGATGCAGGGCGCGGGCGGCCAGTCGGTCTGGATGGATCCGTCGCACGACCTGGTGGTGGTGCGCATCGGCAACTTCAAGGGTCAGCGCCAGGCCGGGCCCACGCTGAACAAGGCGCTCGAAATCCTGATGACGGCGGTGCCGAAACACTAGCGACTGGGGACTAGGAACTGGGGCGCGCCAAGAGCCGCTCCTCCGATACACGATGCACGATACGGGGCCGGTGGCATCACGCTGCCGGCCCCGTTCTACTTCACCAGGCGAGGACTTGGCGTGACGCGGATACTCACTGTTCTTGCGCGGGCTGCGGCGACGACGCTGGTCGCGGCCGCGCGGCAGTCGCCCACGTGCGACCTGCTCATCACCGGCGGGCGCATCGTGGAT
>JANNEJ010000409.1:0-12614 GCA_031378585.1 Acidobacteriota bacterium
TCACCAGTGATGCCGAGGCGGTGGCGCAGGCCAACGGCACCCCGTTCGGCCTGGCCGCGTATCTGTGGACGCGCGACCTGACTCGGGCCTTTCGAGTCTCAGAGGCCCTTGACTTCGGCATCGTGGGCGTCAACGACGGCATGCCCTCGGCGCCACAGGCGCCGTTTGGTGGGGTGAAGGCCTCGGGACTTGGCCGCGAGGGCGGCAAATGGGGTATCGAGGAGTTCCTCGACCTGAAGTACGTCTCCATCGCGCTCGGCTAGCCGCGGCTATACTCGATGTCAAAGGACTTCTGGAGAATCTATGCGCACAACGGTGATGGTTCGCGCGGCCGTGGGGCTGACGATCGTGTTGTTGGCCCAGTGGGCGATGGTCGTGGCCACCGAGCGATCGGCGGGCCAGATGGCGACCGCCGCTCAGGCGTTTGTGGCATCGCTTGCCGCGGAGCAGCGGGCCCAGGCGGCGTTTGACTACGCGTCGGACGAACGGCAGCGCTGGCACTTCATCCCCAACGAGATGTTCCCCCGCAAGGGGCTGGCGCTTCGCGGGATGTCGGCCGACCAGAAGGCCAAAGCGCACGCCCTGCTCAAGACCGGCCTGAGCCAGAAGGGCTATCTGACCGCCACGGCCATCATTCAGCTGGAAGACACGCTGCATGCGATCGAGGGCAGCCAACGCTTCGCCCGCTCGCCGCTCGACTACCAGTTCACGGTGTTCGGCACGCCGGGCGCGAGCGGCCGGTGGGGCTGGCGGGTCGAGGGCCATCACCTGTCGCTGCACTTTTCCGTCGTCAACGGCCGCGTGACCGCGACTTCTCCGACCTTCACGGGCTCGAATCCGGCCGAGGTGAAGGACGGCCCTGCCAAGGGCACGCGCGTGCTGGCGGTGCTCGAAGACCAGGGTCGGGCGCTTGTCGAGGCCCTGACCGAGCCCCAGCGCGCCACGGCCGTCATCGCGGCTATCGCCCCAGGGGACATCGTGTCGTTCAACAAGCACGACATCGGCCCCCTGACGCCCGCGGGCATGGCAGCGTCGGCGATGACGCCATCGCAGAAGACCGCGCTGACGACCCTGATCACGGCCTACGCGTCGCTCATAGCCGACGATCTGGCGGCCGAGCGGATGGGTCGGGTCACGGCGGCCGGACTCGACCGCGTCACCTTTGCCTGGGCCGGACCGATCGCCAGGGGCGCCAAGCACTACTACCGCGTGCAGGGGCCGACGTTTCTCATCGAGTACGACAACACGCAGAACGACGGCAATCATGTCCACGCCGTCTGGCGTGATTTCGCGGGCGACTTCGGGCGGGACGTGCTGCGCGAACACGTGCGCGACGACCACTCGCGGTAGCCGCCGTGCGACACGGCATCGACGTCAGCGTTCCTGGAGCCACGACATGAGTGTTCGCAAACTGCTGGGGGTGCTCGTCGTGCTCGGGGCGTCCGGATGCGCGCCGGCCCCGCCGGCTCCCTCGTCTCCCGCGTCCGAGACGGCGGCCACGCCAGCGGCCGAACCAGCCGCGGCCTGGTGGAGCCACGTGACGTTCTTGTCGGCCGACGACATGCGCGGCCGCGAAACTGGCAGTCCCGAGCACCGGAAGGCCGCCAATTACGTGGCCGACCAGTTGGCGAGGGCCGGCGTGCAGCCGGCCGGCACCAACGGGTTCATGCAGCCGGTCACGTTCCGCTCGCGCCGGATCGACGAAGCCAAGTCCAGCCTCGCGCTGGTGCGCCGTGGCAAAGAGACACCGCTCGTACTCGGTGAGGACGCCAACTTCGGCATGCGCATCGATCCCGCGCCCAAGGTCGACGCGCCGCTCGTGTTTGCTGGTCATGGACTGGTGATTCCCGAGGTTGACCACGACGACTTCGCCGGGCTCGATGTGAAGGGCAAGGTGGTCGTGTACGTGGCGGGCAGCCCCAGGAACGTGCCCGGCGCGTTGAGCGCGCACTACCAGTCGGCCGCCGCCCGCTGGGACACGCTGAAGCGCCTCGGCGCGATTGGCACCATCAGCGTCGCCAATCCCAGGAGCATGGACGTGCCGTGGGCGCGTTCCGCGCCGAATCGACTCAATCCGGCGATGGTGCTGGCCGACGCCTCGCTCGACGACACGGCGGGCCAGGAAGTCTCGATCACGTTCAATCCCGCCAAGGCTGAGCGGCTCTTCGAGGGCTCGGGCCGCACCTTCGCCGAGATTCTGAAGATTGCCGACGAGGGCACGGCGCTGCCACACTTTGCCCTGCCGACTTCCGTCCGTGCGGCCGTGGCGGTCGACAGCCAGATCGTCGAATCCCAGAACGTCGTGGGTGTCGTGCGGGGCACCGATGCAGTCCTCAGTGGCGAGTTCGTGGTGTTGACCGCGCATCTCGACCATCTCGGTCTCGGCGCTGAGATCAATGGCGACGGTGTGTACAACGGCACCATGGACAACGCGTCGGGCATTGCCACGCTGCTCGAATCGGCCAAGGCCGTCGTGGCCGCGCGTCCGAAGCGCTCGGTCGTATTCGTGGCCGTGACGGCCGAAGAAAAAGGGCTGCTCGGTTCCCGCTACTACGCGTTGAACCCCACGGTGGCGCGCGAGGGCATCGTGGCCAACATCAACATGGACATGTTCCTGCCGCTGTTTCCGATGAAGATGCTGATGGTGCTCGGTCTGGATGAATCGGAGCTTGGCGACGACGTGCGCGCCGTGGCCACGGTCATGAATGTCGCCGTGCAGGCCGATCCCGAGCCGCAGCGCAATCGCTTCATCCGCAGCGACCAGTACAGCTTCATTCGCGAAGGCGTGCCTGCGCTGGCCATGAAGGTGGGCTACGAGGAGGGTTCGCCGGAAGCCACGATCGCGGCTGACTGGACGCGCGAGCGTTACCACGCGCCCTCCGACGATCTGGCTCAGCCAGTCGACCGGGGTGCCGCGGCCGACTTCACGACGATGATCGGGGCGTTGTGCGTGCGCGTCGCCAACCGCGACGGACGTCCGCAGTGGAAGGATACGAGTTTTTTCAAGCGTTTTGCCAAACCCGCAAAGTCTCCCACGGCCGACACGACCGCGGCGCCGCTACGCTAGCCGCTGCCATGAAGGGCACCACGTCACGGGCACTTGTCCTACTTGTCCTACTTGTCCTCTGCGGCCTCGTGCTGGCCGCCGCGCGGCCGGCATTCGCGCAAGGCACCGCGGGCCGTACCCATCGGCTCGAGGCCACGCCCACGACGGTGGCGTACGGCCACTACTGGTCTGACGCGCCACCCGCACTGCGGATTGCGTCGGGCGACGTCATCGACGTCGATACGCTGCTCACGAACAACCCTGCTGGACTCGAACGTGCCGGCGTGCCGCCCGAGAAGGTGCAGGCCGCGCTGCGCCGGATCGTGGCCGAAGTGACCGGCGACCGCCGCGGCCCGGGCGGACACATCCTGACGGGCCCGGGGTGTGTCGAGGGCGCGCTGCCTGGCGACGTGCTCGAGGTGAAGGTGCTGTCGATCGATCTGCCGATAGACAACGGGTACAACGGCTGCGCCGGATTTATTACCGAGAATTTCGATCCCGGCGTGCCGCAGAAGATCGTGGCGCTCAACCGCGAGGCCATGACCGCGGAGTTCTTTCCCGGCATCGTCATTCCACTGAAGCCGTTCTTCGGCAGTATGGGCGTGGCGCCGCCGCCCGAACTGGGACGCGTGAGCAGCAATCCGCCGAGCCGGTTTGCCGGCAACATGGACAACAAGGAACTGACGGCCGGCGCCACGCTCTACATCCCCGTGTTCGTGCCGGGAGCACTCTTTGCCGTGGGCGATGGCCACGCGGCGCAAGGCGACGGGGAAGTGGACCAGACGGCCATCGAGACGTCGCTGCGTGGCCGCCTGCAGCTTACGGTGCGCAAGCGCGAACACCTGAATTGGCCGAGAGCCGAGACCACTACCGACTACATCAGCATGGGCGCCGACCCAGACCTGGCGGTGGCCACGAAAATCGCCATTCAAGAGATGGTCGATTTCCTGGCACGCACGCGCGGCCTGACCACGCACCAGGCGTATCAGCTTGTGAGCGTTGCGGGCAACGTGGCGGTGACGCAGCTTGTCGACAAGCCCACCATGGGCGTGCACGTCAAAATGCCCAAGAGCATCTTCAAGTAGCTACCGGGGTGCCTTGCGCCTCTCTGCGTACGCCGCCCGCAGGGCCTTCACGAGCCGCTCGTCCACGAGCCCTGGCGGGTTACCGGCGTAGACGAGCTTCTGGTCCTTCCGGAAGGCGTCCACTGCCGCCACCGCCTCGGCATCGAACTGCGCATAGTCTCTGGCATAGGCCGTAGCGGACGCGCGCCCCTCGGCTTGCACCTTGTCGGCCTGCGCCGGATTCGACTTGCGCAGCTCCTGCATCTCGCGGGCGTTCGGCGCCTTCGGCGACTCGGGGAATGCCGCGACCAATGGTCGCCAGTAGCCCAGCGTGTGCAGCATGCGTTTCAGTTCGATCACGTCCGCGCCTTCCACGTGCGAGAACGTGCGGTAGCCAAGCCGGCGCTGGGTCGTGTAGTAGATCCGCTTCATCTCGCCTACGGGCTCGGCATGCTCGCCCACCTCGATGGCGAGCGAGATGAAGTCGCCGCCGCGGCCGGGGTCGTTCGGATCGGCGACACGAATGGCGGCGGATTGCAGATTGCCCCAGCGGCTGTCACCGCCCTTGGCCTGGCCGGCCTCGAGCGCGAGGATCATGCGTTCCGCCAGCGGCATACCCGTGCCCTCGCTCGCTTCGAACGTCGTGGCAACGGCCTCGACCACTTCTGGACCCACCATGATGTTGGCCTGCACGGTGTAGTTCAGGCCCTGCCGGCTGCCGGCCCAGTAGTTGTTGCCCTTGCCCGTGTGGGCGGCCGAGCGGCCCTTCATGTCGATCATGCCGAGCTGGCGCGACTCGCGGGCATCGTCGGTTGCCAGCAACTGTTGGACGGCGTCTCGAGGCTCCACGCCGGTGGCCATCAGGTCGAGCCCGCGCACGCCGTACTCCACCATCGTGGAGGCCTGCGTGCAGACGGCTCCGACGCCAGCGCGCACCCAGGGCACCGCGCGCCCCACAAACGGCACGCGCGTTGTCACCGCGGCGCCCGACTGCCCGGTGGCCGGGTCGATCGCGCACAGCGAGAACGTCGAGTACTGCGGGTCGCCGACTTCGTCCACGGTCACGCCGTCGGCGGCGCGCCAGGGGGAACGCGACGCAGGCGGCGGGGTGCTCGCGGTCTGCGCGGAGGCGGCGGTGACCGCCACGAATAGAGTGACGGCGAGTAGGGTCAACCGAACAAGGGACGGGCGCAGCATGAGGTCTCCTGGATGGCGCCATTCTACCTGCCGAACTCCCGAATGCGCGGTGCCAGGCACACGGCGACAGGAATTGACGCCGGAATTTGTTATGGTCATGATGACCTCATGGCCCGATCCGCCGCAATTGGTGTGAGAGAGTTGAAATCGAAACTCGGAAGTTATCTTCAACAGGTCTGCGGGGGGCGCACGCTGGGGATCACCGACCGTGGGCAGCCGGTGGCCGAACTCCGCCCGCTTGCCGCCGGTGATCCAGACGAGGCAGCGATGGAGCGGCTGATCGCCCTCGGACTCGTCACACGAGAGCGGCGCGGCAGCCTGTCTCGCATCCGGCCACTCGTGCTGAAGAACGTCGACCTGACTCAGGCCATCGTCGAGGACCGAGAAGACCGCACATGACGCGGTACTTCGACTCGAGCGCCCTGGTGAAGTGTCGTCGCCTTCGATCAGGCCTTGTGCGCGTGGCGCGAGCCGAAGGGCTCACGGTCATTGACTCGGTGAAGTAGGCATGGCGCGCTACGTTGCGTTCCTTCGCGCCGTGAACGTCGGCGGACGCATCGTCAAGATGGACGAACTGCGCGAACACTTCACCGAGGCCGGCTTCAGCGACGTCGAGACGTTCATCGCCAGCGGCAACGTGATCTTCTCGTCCACCCAGAAGTCGACCGCGGTGGCCGAGCAGGCGCTCGAGAAGCACCTGAAGAAGGCGCTCGGCTACGACGTGGCGACGTTCATTCGCACGACCGCCGAGGTAGCGGAGGCGGCCGCCCACGAACCGTTTGCCGCACAGCACGTCACCACTGCCGGTGCGTATGTGGCGGCCTTTCTCAAGGGGCCGCTCGACCCGGCTGGAAAGAAGGGCCTGGCGGCGCTGGCGTCACCAGAGGACCGCTTTCTCGCGAATGGCAGCGTCGTCTACTGGTTGTCGACGCTCAGGCAGAGCGAGACGAAGCTGACCCTCGTGAAATTCGAGCGCGCGGTCGGCAGTTCTGCGACGATGCGCGCGATGACGTCGCTCAAGAAGCTCGCGGCGAAGCACTGCGGCTAGGCCGCGGCTTCGCCCTTGCGCAGCTCGCCGAGAATCGCGTCGACCATCTTCTTGGCATCGCCGAAGAGCATGAGCGTGTTGTCCTTGAAGAACAGCGGATTCTCGACGCCCGCGTAGCCGCTGGCCATGCCGCGCTTCATCACGATGCAGGTCTTGGCCTTCCACACTTCGAGCACGGGCATGCCGTAGATCGGGCTCGACGGATCGTCGAGGGCCCCGGGGTTCACGATGTCGTTGGCGCCGATGATGAGCACGGCGTCGGTCTCGGGGAAGTCGTCGTTGATCTCTTCCATCTCGAGCACGATGTCATACGGCACCTTGGCCTCGGCCAGCAGCACGTTCATGTGGCCAGGCAAGCGGCCGGCGACCGGATGAATAGCAAAGCGCACCGTGATACCGGCGTCCTGCAACCGCTTGGTCACCTCGTAGAGGGGATACTGCGCCTGGGCCACCGCCATGCCGTAGCCGGGCACGATCACCACGCTCTTGGCTTCCTGCAGGATCGCCGCGGTGTCGGCCGCCGTGACGCTCTTCACCTCGCCTTGAGGCTGGCCGTCGACCTTGGCCGGCGCCTTGCCCTCGTCGGCGCCGAAGCCGCCGAAGATCACGCTCAGGAACGAGCGGTTCATTGCGCGGCACATGATGTAGCTCAGGATGGCGCCGCTCGAGCCCACGAGCGCGCCCGTGATGATGAGCAGGTCGTTGTTCAGCATGAACCCGGCAGCCGCGGCGGCCCAGCCCGAGTAGCTGTTGAGCATCGACACCACGACCGGCATGTCGGCGCCGCCAATCGCCATCACCAGGTGCACGCCGAGCACGCCGGCGACGAGCGTGGTCAGTAGCAGCGGCGAGAGCGACGGTGCGCCCACGAACTGCCAGCTGAAGAACAGGCACGCGCCAAGCAGGCTCAGATTCAGCATGTGCCGGGCTGGCAACAGTAGCGGCTTGCTGCCAATCAGGCCCTGCAGCTTGCCGAAGGCCACGACCGAGCCGGTAAAGGTGACCGCGCCGACGAACACGCCAATGAACGTCTCGATCTGGTGGATGGTGGCGTCGATGCCCACGTGCACGGTGTTCGGGTCGAGCGTGCCGCCGAGCCCAACCAGCACGGCCGCCGCACCCACGAAGCTGTGCAGGATGGCCACGAGCTGTGGCATCGAGGTCATCTCGACACGCGCGGCCATGACCGCGCCAATCGCCGAGCCTACCGCCATGGCGCCCGCGAGTACTGGGTAGCCGCCCGCGCGAGGACTGAGTGCGGTCGCGACCGCGGCGATGGTCATGCCGACGATGCCGAAGAGGTTGCCGCGGCCAGCCGTAGCCTGGGCGGAGAGGCCGCTCAGGCTCATGATGAAGAGCAGCCCGGCGACGATGTAGGCGACGGTGACGAGTGATTCGGGCACGGGTCCTCGCTAGCGGCGGAACATCCGCAGCATGCGCTGCGTGACCATGAAACCGCCGACGACGTTGATCGTGGCGAGCAGAATTGCGCTGGCACCGACCAGCGTCATCAACGAGCCCGGCGGACCACCCACCTGCAGCATCCCGCCCACCAGGATGATGCCGCTGATGGCGTTGGTCACGCTCATGAGCGGCGTGTGGAGCGCGGGTGTGACGTTCCAGATCACCTGCCAGCCAATCACGCAGGCGAGCGCGAACACGGTGAAGTGCGACAGGAACTCCCCGGGCGCCACCAGGCCCAGGCCCGTGAGCAGCACGGCGGCGATGAGCGCGGCGACGGCCTGACCACTGCCCGACGGCGAGGCGCCCACCCCGTGCCCCTTGCCGTGCCCGCCAGCGGCGTGTGCGGACACCGGGACCGCGACCACGGATTTGGGAGGCGCCGGCGGCGGATCCTTCTTTGGTGGCGGCCATTTGAGGGCGCCCTGATGCAGGATGAGGGCACCGCGCACGACCTCGTCGCCTTCGTCGATCGTGAAGTTCTTGGCACCGCCCATGTCGGTCAGCAGGTGCACGAGGTTATTGCCGTAGAGGTGGCTGGCCGTGGGCGCCAGGCGGCTCGGCAGATCCATGTAGCCGATCACATGCACGCCGTGCGCCTCGACGACCTGCCCGGGCACCGTGCACTCACAGTTGCCCCCGTTCTCGGCGGCCAGGTCCACCACGACCGAGCCGCGCTTCATGCTCTTCACCATGTCTTCCGTGATGAGGATCGGCGCTGGCTTGTTAGGGATGAGCGCGGTTGTCACGCTGATGTCGACCTCGCGCGCCTGGGCCGCGAACATCAGCATCTCCGCCTTGATGAAGGCGGGACTCATTTCCTTGGCGTAGCCGCCGCCGCCCTCGCCGTCCTCCACGACGTTGAGTTCGATGAACTCGGCGCCCATGCTCTTGACCTGGTCCTTCACCGCCGCGCGTGTGTCGAACGCGCGCACGATGGCGCCCAGGCCGCGAGCCGCGCCAATGGCGGCCAGCCCCGCCACGCCGGCGCCAATGACCAGGACCTTGGCCGCGGGTACCTTGCCGGCGGCCGTCATCTGCCCCGTGAAGAAGCGGCCGTAGAAGCTGGCGGCTTCGATCACCGCCCGGTAGCCACTGATGTTGGCCATCGACGACAGCGCGTCCATCTTCTGGGCGCGCGTGATGCGCGGCACCTGGTCGATGGCGATGGCATTCACCTGGCGCGCGGCCAGCCGCTCGATGAGGTCCTTGTTCTTGGCCGGCCACAGGAAGCTGATGAGCGTGGCGCCGGCCTTGAGCTGGTCGGCCTCGGCCGTGCTCGGCGGCTGCACCTTGAGCAGCACGTCGGCGGCGGCCCACAGAACGGCACTCTCGGCGACGATGGTGGCGCCCGCCTTCACGTAATCGGCGTCGGCAAACGCCGCACGCAGCCCGGCCTCGGCTTCCACGCGCACCTCGAAGCCCATGCCCACGAGCTTCGCAACGGTCTCAGGCGTTGCCGCCACCCGCCGTTCGCCCGGCCAACTCTCTCTCGGAACTACCAGCACCATGAACGAGACGCCTTCCCCTCACCACCACCAGATGGCCCTTGCCAGGATGTCTCCGGCGCACCATCATATCGGCTTCTCACCCCAACCAACCGCGCACATGACCTGTCGTTGCTCCGCTCGGCGCGGACCGTCCCACCTGGCCTCCTCGATTCTGCTGGCCGCCATGCTTGCAGGCCCGATCCAGGCCGCCGCGCAGACCGTCGCGCCCGCGGCCACGCCGTCGGCCGAGGCTGGTCGGCAGCCGGACGGAGCCAGGATGCTGGCGGTCATCCAGGCGCTGACCGCCCCCGGCATGGACGGCCGCGCGGCCGGTACGCCTGGCGGCGCGAAAGCCCGGGCGTGGATCGAGGCGCGGTTGGCGGCGATTGGCGCACGCCCCTTCACCGGCGCCGGTTATCGGCAGCCGTTCTCATTCAGTGCCCCGTCGGGCGAGACGGTGCCGGGGATCAACCTGGTGGCCGTCTGTCCTGGCATCAGAGCCGGTGGCCGCACCATCGTGGTGTCGGCGCACTACGACCACCTCGGGGTGCGGGGCGGACGGACGTATCACGGCGCCGACGACAACGCGTCTGGCGTGGCGATGCTGCTGGCCGTGGCCGAGCGCTGCGTGCGGGCGCCGTTTGGCCACACACTGATGCTCGTCGCATTCGACGCCGAGGAGCAGGGACTGCAGGGCGCCAAAGCGTTCCTGGCCCGCGCGCCGATTCCGGTGGATCGGATTGCCCTCAACGTGAACTTCGACATGGTGGGCCGCAGCGACCGGCGCGAGATTTACGCCGCCGGTCCGGGCCGGTGGCCGCGTCTCTTGCCAGTGCTTACGACCGCCCTGCGCGACGCACCCATCACGGTGACGTTTGGACACGATACCGGCGGTGGGCAGGACGACTGGACCATGCAGTCTGACCACGGCGTGTTTCACGAGGCGGGCATTCCCTTTGTCTACTTCGGCGTCGAGGACCACGCCGACTACCACCAGCCGACCGACACGGCTGACAAGATCGCGCCAGGATTCCTCGACGGCGTGGCGACCGTGGTCCTCTCCAGTCTGGCTGCGCTCGATCGTGCGGCGGCCTTCAAGTAGCCGCGGATCTCGATGCCGCGTCCCAGCCCCACGCCCGCTGCGCCTCGTGCCGCGCTCAAGCCGGGACTCGACGCGCTCTATCACGGCTTCAATCTCGACCATTCCACGCGCGATCCGATCTGGACGGTGCGGCGGTTCACCGATCCGGCCGACCAGGAGGTCGTGGCGTTTCTGGCCTCGGCGCTGGCGTTTGGCCGGGTCCAAAGCGTCATCCAGACGGTAGAGGCGGTGCTCGGCGTGATGGGCGAGTCGCCGGCGGCGTTCGTGCGCGCGTTCTCGCCTGACCGCGCCTCGATGTTCGAGCCGCTGGGCCATCGCTGGATCCGGAGTCGCGACCTGGCCGCGCTGGCCTGGCAGCTGCATCAGATGCTGCGCGATCACGGCTCGCTCGAAGCGTTCTTTGCGGCGGGCCACGCCGTCGACGCCGAGTCGGTAGAGGCTGGGCTCGAGTCGTTTTCCAGCCGAGCAATGGCGCTCGACCTGAAGGAGATCTACGGGCGTCGCCGCCCGAAGCCGGGCGTCGCCTACTTCTTCTCACGGCCGTCTTCTGGTGGCGCCTGCAAGCGTCTGAATCTGTTCTTGCGCTGGGTGGTACGACACGACGCCGTAGACTTGGGACTCTGGCGCGCCGTGCGCCCGTCGCAGCTCATCGTGCCGCTCGACACCCATATCATCCGCGTGGGTCGCTGCCTGGGGATGACGTCGCGGGTCACTCCTGGATGGCGCATGGCGGTCGACATCACCGCGACATTGAAGCGCTTGAATCCCGACGATCCGGTGCGCTATGACTTCTCGATGTGTCATCTGGGCATGATGGGCGCCTGCGGCTTCGGCACCACGCACACGAACGCGCAGTGTCCGCTACACGAGTTGTGCCGGCCGGCCGGACGTCGGCGCCCCGGGGCGAGACGTCGGTGACGTCATCCATGAGGAAGAAGACGCCGACGCGTGCGCCCGCCCGGGAGTCGGCAACCGGCGCGTCGTTCAAGAACTACATCACGCCGGCTGGACACCGCCGTCTGGGCGAGGAACTCGCCCGTTTGTGGAAAACCGAGCGACCGGCCCTGGTCGTCACCGTGACGTGGGCCGCCGCCAACGGCGACCGTTCCGAGAACGGCGACTATCTCTACGGCAAGCGCAGGCTGCGCGAGATCGACCGGCGCGTGCGCTACCTGTCCAAGAGCCTGGACAACGCGGTCGTCGTCGACAACGCCGGCAAGCGCCACGAGCGCGTCTTCTTCGGCGCGACTGTGACGTTCCAACCCGAGTCCGGCGATGAGCGCGTGGTCACCATCGTGGGCATCGACGAGCTCGGTTCCGGCAGCGAGCGCATCTCGTGGCAGTCGCCCATGGCCAAGGCCCTGATGAAGGCGAAGGTCGGCGATGTCGTGACGCTACGCACGCCTCGGGGATCCGAACGCATGGAGGTCGTGGCGATTCGGTACGACGCCCTCGGGTAGGGGCGTCGCACTCGCGGGCTTACGACGGCCGGAGGCGCCGGTAGGCGGCGAGAGTGTCGTCGACCAGCCGGTCGACGCCAAACTCGGCCCGCACGCGGGCGCGGCCGGCGTCGCCCATGCGCCGGCGCATCGCCGCGTCGCCCAGCACACGCACGAGTGCGTCGCCGAGCGCGTCGGCATGACCGGGCGGAACGAGCACGCCGGTCACGCCGTCCTCGACGGCTTCCGGGATGCCGCCGGCGCGCGTGCCGACGACCGCCAGGCCCATGGCCATGGCGTCGAGCACGGTCGAGCCGAGGCCCTCGGTGACCGAGCTCATCACGAAGAGGTCGGCGCTCTTCGTGAGCGAGAGCACGTCCTCGCGAAAGCCCGCCAGCACCACGTGCTTCTGCAGATCGCGATCGCGAATCTGCTGCTCGAGCACGTCGCGCAGCTCGCCCTCGCCGAAGATCACCAGCTGCGCGTCGGGCACGTGTCGCCGCACGCGGACCATGGCGTCGACGAGAAACCTCTGGCCCTTGTGCGGCACGAGCGCGCCCACGTTGACGAGCACGGGCGACCCCTTGGGAAACCAGAACTCCTGGTGCAGGTCGGCGGCCGGGGCGTGCATCACCGTGTCGACGTCGATGCCGTCGTGCACGATGACGATGCGGGCGCGCGGGATCCCGTCGTGCACGAGCACGTCGGCGATGGCGCGCGAGGCGGCAATGAAGCACTCGACCTGGCGGTACTTCCAGCGCGAGAAC
>JANNEJ010000423.1:0-2162 GCA_031378585.1 Acidobacteriota bacterium
CAGCCATGCGCCCTGGACCGGATAGTGCTGCACGATCGTGGCGAGGGTGAACACGTTGTAGGCGTTGACCCAGTAGGCGATCTGCTCGGCGCGCGTCCAGGCCTGTTCGTCATCGGCCGTGACCTCGCCAAACTGCCGCACCACGGCCTCGAGGCGGGTCCGCTCGGCCACGAGGGCGCGATAGTCGACTCTACCCTGGCGCACGTGCGTCGCCAGCAGCCCGGCGTACTCACGATACTCGTGGTCGAACACCGCCGCGCCGGCCGGCTGCGTCACCGCCGCCAGCGCCACGACGATCCAAGCCGTTATGAGGCGTGTCATACGCACAACGACAAGAACACGCACCGGCCGCCCGTTGTTCCCGGCCCGCGACGTCAGGCGCCGCGTTGCAGTTCCGCGCGCAGCGTGTCGCGGTCGAGCTCCTGCTCCCACGCCGCCACGACGATGGTCGCCACGCCGTTGCCGACGAAGTTCGTGAGCGACCGGGCTTCCGACATGAACCGGTCGATGCCGAGAATGAGCGCCAGCCCGGCGACTGGAATCGACGGCACGACGGCGAGCGTGGCCGCCAGCGTGATGAAGCCGGCGCCGGTCACGCCCGAAGCGCCTTTCGAGGTGAGCATCGCCACGCCCAGAATCGTGAGCTGTTGCCGCAACGTGAGATCGATATTCAACGCCTGCGCCACAAACAGCGACGCCATCGTGAGGTAGATGTTGGTGCCGTCGAGGTTGAACGAGTAGCCCGACGGCACGACCAGCCCGACCACCGACTTCGAGCAGCCCAGGCGTTCGAGCTTCTGCATCAGCGGCACGAGCGCCGATTCCGACGACGAGGTGCCGAGCACCGTCAGCAGCTCTTCCTTGATGTACAGGATGAAGCGCAGGATGCTGAAGCCCGTCAGCGCGGCGATCGTGCCGAGCACCACCAGCACGAAGAGCAGGCACGTCAGGTAGAAGCTGCCCATCAGCGCGGCGAGCGGCTTCAGCGAGGCAATCCCGTAGCGGCCAATCGTGAACGCCATGGCGCCGCCCGCGCCAAGCGGGGCCAGCTTCATCAGCACGTTCATCATCTTGAAGAACACGTGCGAGCTGGTCTCGATCACCGCGTGCACGACGTTGCCCTCTTTGCCCAGGTGGGTCATCGCGTAGCCGAAGAGCACCGCCACGAAGAGCACCTGCAGCAGGTCGCCCGAGCCCGTGAAGGCATCGAGGAACGTGCGCGGGATGATGTGCAGCACGAAGTCGGTGGTCGTCTGACTCGCCGCCACCTTGGCGTAGTCGGCCACGGCCTTGCCGTCGAGCGTGGCCGGGTCCACATTGAAGCCCGTGCCCGGACGAAGCACGTTGGCCACGAGCAGGCCGATGGCGAGCGCGAAGGTCGACACGACTTCGAAGTAGAGCAGCGCCTTGCCGCCCACGCGCCCCACCTTCTTCATGTCGCCCGCGCCGGCGATGCCGAGCACCACCGTACAGAAGATGATGGGCGCGATGAGCATCTTGACGAGGGCGATGAACCCGTCGCCCAGCGGCTTGAGCGCCACGCCCGCCTCAGGCCGCACGTAACCGAGCGTGCCACCCGCGAGAATCGCGAGCAGCACCCAGAAGTAGAGGTGTCCGGTCAGCCGTCTCAGGTTCACAGCACCTTCGCCCGCCGCATCACCGCTTCGCTCTTGGCCTTGATCTCGCGCGCGACCTCGAAGGGGTCGCCCTGCTGGAATTTCGGCAGAAACAGTTCCACCGAGAGCGGGCCGGCATAGCCCACCTTGGTGAGCTTCTGCAGGATGGCGACAAGCGGCGTCACGCCGTCGCCGGGGATGACGCGAGTGGTCGTGTCGAGCATCTCCCTGGGCATGTCGGGCACGTCTTGGAAGTGCACGTGCTTGATCTCACCCGGCCGCAGCGTGTCGAGGTCTTCCAGTTTGTTGAGACCCGACCAGAAGTGATAGCAGTCAAAGAGCGGGCCCACGTTGGGCTGCGCCGCGGCGCGCGTGATCGACAACAGCGTGGTCAGCGTCGAGGCGAAGGTCGACGTGCGCACGAACTCGAACATCGCCGTCAGCTTGAATTGAGCGGCCGCCTCGCCCACCTCGCGCACGTTGTCGGCTGCCGCCTTGTAGTCGTCGACGGTCGGCTTGATGGTCGTCGCCGTCGTCGAATAGATG
>JANNEJ010000472.1:0-2797 GCA_031378585.1 Acidobacteriota bacterium
GTAGTCCATGAGCGCGTCAAGCAGCACGTCTTTCGAGTCGAGGTCGAGGTGGTTGGTGGGCTCGTCGAGCACGAGCGTGTTCGACGGGCGGAGCAGCATGCGCGCCACGGCCAGGCGCGTGCGTTCGCCGCCCGACAGCACGCCGGCCTTCTTGTAGACGTCGTCGCCCGAGAACAGAAAGCCGCCGAGCACGTTGCGGATGGCGGGCACCATGTGCATGGGCGAGCCGTCGGCGAGCGTCTCGTAGACCGTGAGCGTCGGGTCGAGACGCGTGGCTTCGTCCTGCGCGAAGTACTGCATCACGACCTGATGGCCTTCTTCGCGCACGCCGCTGTCTGGGGCCTCGGCACCCGAGAGCATCCGCATCAGCGTGGACTTGCCGGCGCCATTTGGACCGACGAGCGCCACGCGGTCGCCGCGCTCGATATGCAGGCTGACGCCGTCGATCACGACCTTCTCGCCGTACACCTTCCGCACGTGTTTCAAATCGAGGGCGATGCGCCCGCTCTTGACCGCCGCGGGGAACTGGAAGTGGATGCGCTTGCGCTCGGGCGGCACCTCGATGCGCTCGACCTTCTCGAGCATCTTGATGCGGCTCTGCACCTGCGCGGCCTTCGTGGCCTGGTAGCGGAACCGGTCGATGAACTCCTGCACGCGGCCGATCTCGTCGTCCTGCTGCTTCTTGGCCTCGCGCAGACGGTCCATGCGCTCAGCGCGCTGGACCAGGTAGGTCGAGTAGTTACAGGCGTATTCGGTAATCGTGCGCAGGGCCAGGTCGGCGATGCGGTCGACGACTGCATCCAGGAAGTAGCGGTCGTGCGACACGAGAATCACGGAAGAGGGGTAGCGCGCCAGGTAGTCTTCCAGCCAGTTGCGCGCCTCGAGATCGAGATGGTTGGTCGGCTCGTCGAGCAGCAGCAGACCCGGCGCCTGCAGCAGGAGCTTGGCCAGCGCGAGTCGCATCTGCCATCCGCCCGACAGGTGTCCGGCCTCGAGCTCGAAGTCCGACGGGCTGAAGCCGAGGCCGCGCAGAATGGTCGCGACCTTCAAGTCGATAGCGTAGCCATCGCCCATGCGGAACCGTTCCTGCAGCGTGCTGTAGCGCTCGAGCAGCGTGTCATGCTCAGCCACCGGCACCGAGGGGTCGGCGAGGCGATGCTCGAGGTCGTGCATCTCAGTCTTCATGTCGAGCAGCGGTTTGAGCGCGTCGCTCGCCTCGGCAAACACCGTGCGGCCCGAGTAGGCCAGGCCGTCCTGCGGCAGGTAGCCCACCGTGAGGGCCGTGGGCCGGATGACCTCGCCGCCGTCGGCCTCGTCGAGGCCCGCCAGGATACGCAGCAGCGTCGTCTTGCCAGCGCCGTTGGGCCCACAGAGGCCCACCCGGTCGCGGTCGCCCACGTGCCAGGTGACCTGCTCGAGCAGCACGCGCTCACCGAAGCGCTTGGTCAGAGCCGACAGCTGAATCATGACGAGGCGGGGCGCAGGCCGAGCAAGCGCGCGGCCGTGGCGGCGATCTCCTGCGGCCGGCCCGGCTTGACCAGATACCCGCCGACCCCGAAGTTCAGCGCTTCGATGGCGGCGGCCTCGGTGGACTGTCCGGTCACGATCATCAGGCGCAGACCGGGCGTCGTGCGCCTGGCCTCGCGTACGACGGCGAAGGCGTCGAGTCCGGGCACGCGCAGTTCGCTCACGACGAGATCGTAGGGGTGCTGGGACAAGCGTTGGGCCGCCATCACGCCGTCGGGGGCGGTGTCGACGGTGTGCCCGGCCGCGCGCAACGCTCCGGCCACCACGTCGCGGCTCGGGCCGTCGGGGTCGACGACCAGGATCTGGCGGCTGGGCCCGGCGGGCACGGCTCGCACGGCCGGGGGCGCCGCCGCAGGCGGCGACGCGGGCTGACGCTGGTCGAGCCACGCGTCGATGTCTTTGCGCCGGAATCGCCACTGGCGGCCCACGCGCACGGCCGGCAGTTTGCCGGCGTCGATGAGGCGGTAGACTGTGCGCAGGTTCACCTGAAGGTAGGCGAGCACTTCGTCGGTCGTCAGAAAGGCCTCGTGGTCGGGGGTGGGCGTGATCACGGTTGCTGGCCTGATTGTACCCCGCAGGGGGAAGTCGTGATTCCTGAGCACTTTGCGGCCCCGCGGCGCGGTCCGCCGACCAAACCCACCCCGATTCCGTCAAAGTACGGTGTTGGGGCTCGACATCACCTGGCTGCTGGCGGGGTCACACCGCCCGGCGAGATCACGAGGAAGGGGCGACGCTGGCCGTGCACGCACTGACGATCACCGACGAGGAACTCGTCGTGCGATCCAAGGACGGCGACGTCGACAGCTTCAACCAGCTGATCACGCGCTGGGAACGCCCGATCTATGCGCTGGCCTACCGTACGCTTGGGCGCGAGGAAGACGCGCGGGACGTCTGTCAAGAGACGTTCTTCCGCGCCCACCGCGCCCTCAAGGGCTTCAAGGGCGAGGCGAAGTTCTCGTCCTGGTTGTACCGCATCGCCCTCAATCTGTGCCGCGACTGGATGCGTCGGCAGCGGCGCACGCCCACCGTGCAGATGCCGGAAGACACCGACATCGCCGAACTGGCGGCCGCCGGCGGGCCGGTCGAGTCGATTGAGACGCTGGTGGCGCGGCGCGAGTTGGGACGGGCCGCGCAACGGGCCATGGCGACGCTGCCGGATGAGCAGCGGACGGCCATCATTCTGAAGGAATACCACGGCCTGACGTTTCAGGAGATTGCCGACATGCAAGGCTGTCCGCTCAGCACCGTCAAGACCCGTCTGTACCAGGGC
>JANNEJ010000474.1:0-6253 GCA_031378585.1 Acidobacteriota bacterium
CGGCGCGACGCTGTCGGCCGCCGCCGCCGCGCTGCTGCCGGCCGGACCCGCGTGTGTCGTGGCCCTTACAGCAGCCCGAGCCGAGCTCGCACGGCCGCCGTCACCTCGGCCCGTACCGCCTCTGGCGGCTGCGTCCCATCGATGAGGTGCCAGCCGGGCGCCTGCGCCTGGCGGCGATAGCTGTCGCGCACGCGGGCCAGCAGCGGCAGGTCGCGCTCGAAGCGGTCGCGCGCGGCGCGCTTGCGTTCGAGCGAGGTCTCGGGCGCGATGTCGAGCACCAGGGTCAGGTCGGCAGGCGGCAGCAGCCGCTGCGTGTCGGTGAGCCAGGCCACGTCGAGACCGAGCGCGTCGCCGTAGGCCAGGCTCGACGCCGCATAGCGGTCGGCCACGACCATCGCGCCCTCCGCCAGCCACGCCCGGATGCGCGCCGCGTACTCGTAGCGATTGGCGATGTAGAGCAACTGCAGCACGTCGGCGCCGTAGGTGCGTTGCCCTTGCAGCGCCTGGCCAATCTCGGCGCCGATGGTGGTGGCGTAGTCGGGAAACGACACGGTGCGCACGGCATAGCCTGCCTGCTGCAAGGCTTCGGTGAGCCACTCGGCCTGCGTCTGCTTCCCGCTCTGGTCCAGGCCTTCGAAAGCGATCAGCCGTCCGGGCGTCATCGTCACGGGCCGCTATGCCTCGAGCTGCAGCAATTCGTCGAGCGTCTGCCGGCGGCGAATCGTGGTCCAACCGGCGCCGTCGACCAGCGCCTCGGGCGACAGGGGACGCCGCAGATACGTGGAGCCAAGCACGGCCCCGTAGGCGCCCACGTCGCGCACGGCCACCAGATTCCCTACCTCGAGGGGCGGCAGCAGCCGGTCTCGCGCAAAGCAGTCGGTGCTCTCGCAGATCGGGCCGACGACATCGCACACCAGCTCGGCGCCGGCCCTGCGCACGACCGGCTCAATGCGATGGTACGCGCCGTAGAGCGCGGGCCGCATCAGCTCGGTCATGCCCGAGTCGAGCACCACGAAACGCCGTCCGCCGGGCACGTGCTTCACGTCGACCACTGTCGACAGCAGCACGCCTGCCGGGCCCACGATGGACCGCCCAGGCTCGATGGCCATGGCCAGCCCACTGCCGTCGGCCGCCTCAACGAGCGCCCGCACGTAGTCGCCGGCGTCGGGCACGGGCGATCCGTCATACGAGATGCCCAGCCCCCCACCGAAGTCGAGCTGCTCGAGCGGCACGCCCAGGCCCACGAGCTCTCGGCCCAGGGCCGCCGCCGCCGCCGCCGCCTTGACCAGCGGCGCGAGCGTCGTGATCTGCGAGCCGATGTGCACGTGCAGGCCTACGGGCGTGAGCCCCGGGCGGCGCGCCATGTCGAGCACGAGGTCGCGCGCCAGCGCAATCGGCACGCCGAACTTGTTGTCGCGCAGGCCCGTCGAGATGTGCGGATGGCTCTGCGCATCGATGTCGGGGTTCACGCGCAGCGCCACGCGGGCCTTCACCCCGCGCGCCGCCGCCAGGCGGTCGAGGCGGTCGAGCTCGCCGACCGATTCGACGTTGATGGCGTGGAAGTCGAGCGACACGGCGCGCTCCAGCTCGCCGGCCGACTTCCCGACGCCGGTGAACACGACCTCGCGCGGGGCGAAGCCGCACCTGAGCGCCACGTCGACCTCGCCCATCGAATTGGCATCGACCCGACTGCCGAGCGCGCGCAGCAGGCGCACGATGGCCAGTGTGGAATTGGCCTTCAGGGCGTAGTGGATGGCGTGGGGCCGGGTGCCGAACGCGTCGTCGAGTTGCCGATACGCCGCGCGTATGGCGCCGGCGCTATAGGCGTAACAGGGGGTGCCCAGGGCCCGCGCCACGTCGGAGGCCGGCACCGACTCAATCGTCAGCCCGTGGGCCGTCTGCTGGAATATCTCGTCTGCCACGTGGGAAGTGGTCGATGATACCGTGAAGCGAACAGCCGGATCGAGGCCATCTTCCGTGGTATTCTGACCGGCGCACGCGCGCCTTTCCTGCCGATGTCCCTTGACGCCTCGTCGGTCGAGCCCGACGCCATCGATACGCTGATCCAGCGCTGTCTGGCGGGTGACCAGGCGGCGTGGGAGCAGATTGTCCGCACCTATCGCCGGCGCGTCTTCAACATCGCCTACAAGTTCACCGGCCGCCACGATCTTGCCGAAGACCTCACGCAGGACGTGTTCGTGAAGATCTTCAAGTCGCTCGACACGTTCGACCGGCGCGCCAACTTCCAGACGTGGCTCGTGAGCGTGAGCCGCAACCTGTGTATCGACCACTACCGCAGCGTGCGCAAGGAGCGCGAGTCCATCGACCGCGACGTGGACCCAGGGGATCTGGCGCCGGTGGCGCCCACGACCAGTCCCTACGCCGCGCTCGAGGCGACCGACCGCGCGGTGCTGCTGCGGCGCGGGCTGAAGGAACTGGCCCCGAGTCTGCGCGAGGCCGTCGTCATGCGCGACCTGCAGGAGTTGTCCTATCAGGAAATCGCCGACAAGCTGGGCCTGCCCGAGGGCACGGTGAAATCCCGCATCAACCGCGGACGTAACGAACTGGCGCGGCAAATCAGCCGCATTCGCGACAGCGACGACCGAGCGGTCGCCGCACGTATGACGGGCGGCGGCCCGGATCCCCGCCGGAGCGGAGTGGCAGGATGAATTTCAGCATCGAACGATCGAACGACGTGGCCATCGTGCGGCTCGAGGAGTCGCGCCTCATGTATCCCCTGCTGGCGGATTTTGCCGGCGCGGTGACGGGTCTGCTCGACGCGGGCGACACGAAAGTGCTGCTCGATTTCGCGCGGGTGACCTACGTCGACAGCGCCACCATCGGCTGTCTCATGGACCTCTACCGGCAGGCCGCCGCCAAGGGCGGCGCGCTGAAGCTGGCCAGCGTGCAGAAACGCGTCGAGACGATGCTGACGATGACTGGCGCCCATAACTTCCTGGCGCTCCACGCTGACGAGCCGACCGCCATCGCGAGTTTTGGAGCTTGACGGCGATGCGCACGATCACGACGAGCACGGGCGTGACCATCGAGCTGGACGGCGACATCCAGTCGGTGCTCGAAGCGCTGTTCAAGACGTTCTGGGACAATCCGGACGACTACTCCTACGAACACACCGTGCGCGAAGTGCAGCACGTGCTCGCCCAGTTGACCGACGCCGAGTCGCGGCAGTACCTGAGCGAGGCCATCGCGCTCTGCTACACCACCTACGAGATCGGCCGGCTCGGCTCGGTCATGAAGAAGCTCGACACGACCACGGAACCCTAGGTTCCAGGCAGGCCGCCACGCAATGTCGCTGAATCATCTCGCCGAACGCTTCACCTGCTCGTGGCCCTGGTCCACGGCCATCCTGCTCTGCGACGGCCGCATCTCGTGCGGCTGCTCCGACCCGTACGCCAAGCGCGTGATGGGCGACGTGCGGCAGGCGACGCTTACGCAGGTGTGGCGCGGACCACTCGCGACCGAGCTGCGTGAAGACCTGAACACCGGTGGCTCGACCTTCTGCGGCGACTGCCCGCTGAAGTTGCCCCTCGCCGACGACCAGCCAGCCCCAGTGCGCGACCTGAACGTAGGACCGCTGCCCAACCGGCTCTACGTCGAGTGCACGGCGGCCTGTAACATCTCGTGCTTCCAGGCGTGCTGCGCGCCCGAAACGGGCATCACGCGCACGCGCCAGGCCGGCATGCTCGACTTCGACGTCTTCACGCGCGTCATCGACGAGGCCGGGCCGACGCTCGTGCGCGTCGACTTCTTCAACTACGGCGAGGCGTTCCTGCACAAGCGCGCGGTCGAGATGTGCGCGTACATCAAGACGAAGTTCCCGCACATCTATCTCTACACGAGCACCAACGGCGGCGCCCTCAACGACGAGAAGTCGCGGCGGCTCGTGCACTCGGGCATCGACGAAGTGACCTTCTCGATCGACGGCGCGTCGCAGGCCGTCTACGAGAAGTACCGCCAGCGCGGCAAGTTCGATCTGGCCACCGCGAACATGCGGGCGATGGCCGAGGAGAAGGCCCGGCACGGCCGCGATGTGCCCCAGATCAACTGGCGCTACATCCTCTTCAAGTGGAACGACCATGACGAGGAAATGGAGCAGGCGCGGAAGTTGGCGGTGGAGTTCGGCGTCGACCGCCTCACGTGGGAGATCACCGACCACCCAGAGGACAGCTTCTCGCGGCGCTTCGCGCCCGGCACCGCCGAGTTCGAGCGCATCCGCCACGAGGTGTGGGACCAGTCGGGCCTCGGCAACGCCATTGCCGGCGCCACGCCGCGCGCCGAGATCGCCGTGCGGGCCACGAGCGACGTACTCTCGGGCCGGGCGGGCGAGACCATCACGGTGCACACCCACGTGAAGAACCTGTCGTCACGCCCCTTCCGCAAGCACGCGAGCTACGGCCGCCGTCTGGTGCGTCTGGGGGCGCAACTCGTCGGCGCCGACGGGGCGCTCATCAACCGCGACCACGCGCGCGCGTGGCTGCCGGGCGACATCCCGGCTGGCGGCGCGGCCGATGTGACGATCGAGGTGCCGCTGCCGGACACGCCTGGCCGCTACGCCTTGAAATTCGATCTGGTGAGCGAGGGCATCGACTGGTTCGAGAAGGCCGGCTCGCCTACGACCACGCGCGACGTCGTCGTGCAGTAGCGGCGGCTGTCAATGGGTGGCCTTCGGCCATGCCGGCCGTGGAAGCTGCCGGAGCTGTGGACGCCTTGCCCCCGGGATTCAGGTGGGCAACGCGCCCACGAGCTCCTTGGAAACCACAGAACGGTTTTCCACAGCTCCCACCGCCTACGTCTTCCTTCTTTCGATTTTCCAGAACAGCAAGCTGGCGAGACGTTTCCGTCGAACAGCAAGCTGGCGAGCCGTTTCATAGGAAACGTACAGCGCGCCGTGGTCCACCTCGATCACGCCGTCCATTGCTGTGGGGCTCGCGCCTGGAGTCGCAGATTCAGTGCGCGTGTCTGACTCGGCGTCGGCATTCACATGCAGAACCACCTGGTAGCGGTCACCCGCTGTGCTGCCATCGAAGTTGGCCGCGAGGGCGGATTCGGCGAGCAACGCCAGCGCGTCGGCCCGGCGCTGCGCCGGCGTCAGGTCTTCGGCCATCGCCTCGCCGGTTGCCGCGCCGCTCGTCTCACGGAACAGCCGATCGGCCGCGGCTTCGAGCGCGCGCTGCACGACCGCGCCGACCTCGGGCGTGAGCCGTCCGCGAATCACCACCATGCCGTCGTCGTCCACCCAGGTGGAGAGCTGGCGATTCAGGTGCTGCGCCTCTGTGTGCTTGCCGGCCACCACGCGATCCACGCGGCGCCAGGCCCGGACGAAACGTTCGACGTGGGTGCACGTGCCAGCCATGGCCAGGTCGAGGAGCGACCGCTCGTTTTCGGCCGTGGCCACACGGGTGAGCGCCCGCACCTTGGCGTAGGACAGTTGCCCGCGCTGCATGGCCGCGCTGACGCGCGGAAGAGTGGGCAGGGCTCTCGCCACGCGCACCTTCTCGCGCGCGGCGCCGAGGTCGATGCTGATACGCCAGGCCGGGGTCCCCGACGCGCGTGGTGTGCGCGTTGGGGTGGAGTGCAACCAGTGCGCGCATGACAGGAAGCCGTTGTTCCAGCCCTTGCGCTCGTCGAACTGGCGTAGCAGCACGAGCAGTTCGTAAGTGGCGGCGTGGAGGCGCACGGCCAGGGCTGCGATCGTCTCGCCCAAGCCGTCGGTTTCCGCGCGACGTGCGAGGACGAGAGCGTTTGGCGAGGCGTGATTGACGAGGGCTTCGACGGGAGATGCAGAGAACATTTCCCACCCTAGCATGGCAGTATTTGCCGTCGGAGAATGGCGTCAGTGAAACGAACGACTGGAGATCCGATGGCGGTGTTGGCCCGCTGTGAGATCGCCGCACAGGCGCACGCGTGACGCACGAGGAGCCCGACACACGACCGGCCCCGGACTTTGCGCCGGTGGCACTCGAAAACCTGTCAAGCACAAACAGTGGTCCAACGAGTAAAATCCACGTCGCGTGGCCAAGAAGCAGCCGTCCCCAAAACCCAAGCCGACGAAGTCCACGTCGAGCGCGTCGCCAGAGTCGCCGACGTCCTACACCCATCCCGAGCAACAAGTCGCGATGCGACCCGACATCGGCACGCAGGACAAGTTTCGCAAGAAGAAGGCGCCCGCCACCTACCGCTACGACTCGTCCCTGTCGCCGGCGCTCGATTGGGACGGCCAGCATGGCGCGCG
>JANNEJ010000485.1:0-2555 GCA_031378585.1 Acidobacteriota bacterium
GTTTCCACGGAATCCGCGGCTGGCGTTCGACGAGGCGTGCCGCATCCTCTAAGACGAACGCCCGGCACTGCCAGGCCGGCCCTCAGTCCACCGTCAGCGCGTGGATGTCGTTCAGGATACCCGCGGCGGTCACCGCCGCACCCGCGCCAGGGCCGCTCACGACGAGCGGCTCGTCACGGTAGCGGTCCGACACGAACGTGATGATGTTGCGCGTGCCCGATGCCGCGCCCATCGGACTGGCCGCCGGCACGGCCACCAGCGCAGCCGTGATGCGGCTCGGCGTGGCGCTCACCACGTAGCGCAGCACGCGTCCGCGCGCCGCTTCGGTGGCCACACGCGCGCGCCAGCTCTCGTCGAGCTCGGGCAGCCGCTGCATGAACTCGGCGAGCGGCAGAGACCTCATCGCCTCTGGTACGAGATTGGCAGGCGCGGGGAACGCGCCCCGGTAGCCGAGCAGGCGGCCGAGGATCAATCCCTTGCGGGCCACGTCCATGCCCGACAGGTCCTCGCGCGGATCGGGTTCGGCGTAGCCGCGCGTGACCGCCTCGCGCACCGCCTGCGAGAACGGCCGCCCAGCGGACACTTCCGACAGCACGAACATCAACGTGCCGCTCACGCAGCCGTCGATGCGGCGCACCTTGTCGCCGGTATCGGCCAGCTTACGGAAGGTGTCGATCACCGGCAGGCCCGCGCCCACCGTGGCCTCGTAGCGCAACCGGCGCCCGCCTCGGGATGACGCCGCGACGAGCGCGTGATACTGCGCCCACGGGCCGGCCAGCGGGCGTTTGTTGGCCAGCACGATGTCGAAGCCCTGGTCCGCCGCGGTCTGCAGCAGGTCCGCGGTGTCTTCGCTCGTCACGTCCACGACAATTGGCCGCGACACCGCATGGCCGGCCATCCAGCGGAGGGCCTCGCGCGCGCCGGCGCGCGTGCCGCCCAGCGTGGCGAGCAACTTGCCTGCGTCTTTGTCGCGGGCGAGCCGCAGCAGACGCGCGCGCGACAATCCCTTGGCGTCAAAGACATAGCCCGAGCGGTCGAGCAGGCCCACGATGCGCACGCGCTGCTGGCCCAGCTGCGCGGCGATCTGATCGGCCAGTGCCCGGCCGACGCGGCCGAAGCCGAGCAGCACGACGTCGGTGTGGGGCACGGTCTGCGCGGTGCCGCCGCCGATCTTCGACAGCTGGAAAGCGGCATGCACGTGCCTGGCCGCGTCGGCCGCGGCCGACGAGGCCACGACAAACGAGATGTTGCGCTCCGACGATCCCTGCGCGATGGCAATCACGTTGATGCCGCCCACCGCCAGCGCCGAGAAGACGCGCGCCGCGATTCCCGGCGAGCCGGCCATGCCGTCGCCCACCACGGCCATGACGGCCACGTCGTGACGCGCGTGCACGCGGTCGATGAGCCCGCTGGCGATCTCGAGTGCCAGCGCCTTGCGCACGGCGCGGACCGCGCGGTCGGCTTCCTCGGCCGGCACGGTGAAGCCGATGGAGCTCTCGGACGAGCCCTGGAAGATCGTCGACACCGACAGGCGCTCGATATCCACTGCGGTGAACGTGCGCGCGGCGATGCCGTGCACGCCCACCATGCCCTTGCCGGCCACGGTGATGACGGCCTGCTTGGGCAGCAGCGCCAGCGCCTTCACGGGGTAGCCTGGCAGCGACTGGCGCGCCGACACCACGGTGCCGGGCAGGTCGGTGTTGATGAACGAGCGCACGTGCAGCGGAATACGCGTGCCCACAAGCGGAATCAGCGCGCGCGGGTGCAGCACTTTGGCGCCGTAGTGGGCGACCTCGGCGGCCTCCTGGTGGTGCAGCGCCGGGATCACGCGGGCATCGGGTACGAGCCGGGGATCGGCCGTGAGGATGCCAGGGACATCCTTCCACAACACGACGCGCGAGGCGCCGAGCGCGCGGCCGAGCACGGTGGCCGTCAGATCGGAGCCGCCACGGCCGAGCGTGGTGGTGCTGCCGTCGGGCGCGCACCCGATGAACCCAGGCACCACCGGCACCGTGCCAGCCCCGACGAGTGGGCGCAGCACGCGCCGCGCCGCACGGGTGGTGTCGGCCATCAGTGGCGTCGCGCTGCCGTGCTGGTCATCGGTGTGCACGACGGTCAGCGCATCAACGGCCAGCGCGCGCGTTCCGGCGCGTTTCACGGCGGCTGCCAGCACCAGCGCCGACAACTGCTCGCCTCGCGACAGCAGTGCGTCGCGGGTGCGCGGCGCCAGGTGGCGCAGCACGTTCACGGCGCGGCAGAGGTCGCGGTATTCGGTCACGGCGGTGTCAATGGCGCGCTCGGTGGCCACGGCGGCCGATCGGCCCAGGGCCCTGCGTGCCGCCTGCCGATGCCGCGTCGCTACCACCGCCGCACAGCGTTCCGCCTCCGCCATCCGGCCATGCGCGGCGTGCGTGGCACCCTCGAGCAGCAGGTCGGTGATGCCGCCGAGCGCCGAGGCCACGACGACGAGCGGGCCGGCATGCGTCGCGATCTTCTGGGCGGCGCGGTCGATGGCTCTGCCGTCTGCCAGGGCGGCGCCACCGAATTTCCAGACC
>JANNEJ010000516.1:0-1502 GCA_031378585.1 Acidobacteriota bacterium
GGGTGTGGGCCTGGGTCGCGAAGAACAGGTGCATTCCGTGTCGCATGGGGGGTATTGTAGGGGGGTCTCGGGTCCCGGTACCCGGGTCCTGGGAAGAACAACCCGAAAGAGCGGGTTCAGCGGGACACGGTAACATCGTGACGGAGCCGGCGTGACGCCCCCGAGCCCCGAGACCCGAGCCCCGCCGGATGCGCATCACCGATCACAAGAAACTCGCGCTCGTCTACGGAGTTACCGCAGGCGTGTTCCTATTGGTGGGCTTTCTGCTGATGCTGCTGCTGCGCTGGCAGCTGGCGTGGCCGGGCCAGCCGATCGGCATCGCCGCCGCGATCTTTGGCCAGACCAACGCCCCCGGGGGCATCCTGCTGCCCGAGTTCTACTACCAGCTCGTGGCGATGCACGGCTCGGTGATGATCTTCCTGGCGGTCGTGCCGCTGGCCACCGGCGCGTTTGGCGGATATCTGGTCCCGCTGCAGATTGGCGCCTCAGGCCTGGCGTTTCCGCGTCTGAGCGTCGTGGGGTATCTCGTCTACCTGGCAGCCGGTCTGCTGATGTCGGCCAGCTTCGCCTTGCCGGGCGGCGCGGCCAACTCGGGCTGGACGTCGTATCCACCGCTGTCGATCATCGCGTCGTCGGGACAAACCGTGTGGCTCGTGGGCGTCTTTCTGCTGGGCGTGTCGTCGATGCTCGGCGCCGTCACGCTGGTGGCCACCGTGGTGGCGCACCGTGCCCGCGGCATGACGCTGATGCGCCTGCCGTTCTTCGTGTGGTCGCAGGTCGTCACGGCGCTGCTGCTGCTGCTCGCCTTCCCCGCCCTGCAGGCCGCCGCGGTGTTCCAGTTGATGGACCGGGTCGTGGGCACCAGCTTCTTCCTGCCCACGGGTCTGGCCGTGAGCAACACGCCGCTGGCGGTGTCGGGCGGCGGCAACCCTCTGCTCTGGCAGCACCTGTTCTGGTTCCTCGCGCATCCCGAGGTCTACGTGCTGGTGCTGCCCGCGATGGGCATCGTGGCGGAAGTGATCACGGCCCATGCGCGGCGGTCGCTGTGGCGCTACGGCCTGATGGTGGGGGCCGTCGTAGGTCTGGGCGCGTGGTCGATGGTGGTGTGGGCGCACCACATGTTCCTCACCGGCATGAGCGTCACGCTCAGCAGTTTCTTCCAGGTGACGACGATTGCCGTATCGGTGCCGTCGGTGATCTTGATCACGTCGCTGGTTGTCACGCTCTGGGGCGGCGCCATCCGCTACACGACCGCCATGTGTTTTGCGCTCGCCTTCCTGCCGATGTTCGGGCTGGGCGGCGTGACCGGCCTGCCGCTCGGCCTGGGCCCGAGCGACCTCATCCTGCACGACACCTACTACGTGGTCGGCCACTTCCACTACCGGGTGGCGCCGGGCACGCTTTTCGCGCTCTTTGCCGGCGTCTATCACTGGGTCCCCAAGTTCACCGGCCGGCGCCTGCACGAAGGGCTCGGCCTGGTGCACTTCGCGGGCTCGTTCGTG
>JANNEJ010000540.1:0-1633 GCA_031378585.1 Acidobacteriota bacterium
GGCGCGCCACGATCTCCTCCACGGTGCTCGATGCGCTCTTCAGCTCGATCCCGTGGTTCTGCTTGAGCAGTTGGAGGACCTCCTGGCTGGTCGTACCCAACAACTCTGCGACTTTGAAGATCCTGACAGTGGCCAACAGTCACCCCTGATAAACGCGTTCCCGAGCCGGCACCCGTCGGACAACGTCCGGCAGGTCGATGCCGCTTGCCGCTATTGTTCCTGCGTGCCCGCGGCGGGCACGGCGTCTGGCGCCGCAGTGGCGTCTTCGGCCAAGGCCAAGGCCGAGGCGTCGGCGCTCGCCTGCGCCGCGTCGTCAACCGTCGGCACCGGCGCATCGCCCTCAAGTGGCGCATCGCCCTCGAGCGCCGCATCGTCGTCAGCGCCGCCGGTCTCCAGCGCGCCCAGTTCGGCCTCGACCTCGCGACGCTTGTCTTCTTCGCTCTTGATGTCGATCTTCCAGCCCGTGAGCTTGGCCGCGAGCCTCACGTTCTGACCCTTCTTGCCAATGGCGAGCGACAACTGGCTGTCTTCCACCAGCACTTCCATGACCCGGTCTTCCTCCGAGGTGATCGAGACGCGCAGCACCTTCGCCGGGCTGAGCGCGCTCATCACGAAGCCTGCCGGGTCGTCGGACCACTCGACGATGTCAATTTTTTCGCCGCGCAGTTCCCGGATGATCGCCTGCACGCGCGTGCCCTTCATACCCACGCACGCGCCCACCGGGTCGATGTCGCGCTCGCGAGAGTAGACGGCGACCTTGGCGCGATCACCGGCCTCACGCACCGCCCCGCGAATCGTCACGGTGCCGTCGTAGATTTCCGGGACTTCCTGCTCGAAGAGCTTGATGAGCAGGGCAGGGTCGGTGCGAGACAGCACGACCTGGGGGCCCTTCGCATTCTTGCTCACGCCCCGGATGACCGCACGAACCCGGTCGCCCTGGTTGTAGCTCTCGGCGCGCGATTGCTCCTTGCGGGGCAGAATCGTCTCGATCCGGCCGACCTCCACGATCATGTCGCCCTGCTCGAAGCGCTTGAGCACGCCGGTGACCACTTCGCCGACGCGCTGGTTGTATTCCTCGTAGACGATCTCGCGCTCGGCTTCGCGGACTTTCTGGAAGATGACCTGCTTGGCCGTCTGGGCCGCGATGCGGCCGAGTTTGTCGGTGCTCTGCGGGAACTCGATCTGGTCGCCGATCTCGACGCCGGATTCCGCGCCGTACATCTCGAGCGCCTCGGCCAGTGAGATCTCGATGGCCGGGTCGGCCACCTCGGCGACGATCGTCTTCACCGCCACCAGTTCCATCTGGCCGGTCTCGGTGTTGAGCCGCGCCCTCAGATCCTCGCCGGCCTTGTAGTGCTTGCGCGAGGCCGTGAGATACGCCTCCTCCATGGCGGCGATGACCACGTCGGGCCCGATGCCCTTCTCCTTGGCCAGTGCCTCGATGGTCTGCATCAACGGATTGGTCGCCATGTTCCTCAAAACTCCACTTCGAGACGGGCTCGCCGGATCAGGCGCAGGGGCAGACGTTGCAGTTTGCCTCCGACCGCCTCAAACAGCACGTCCTCGCCGTCCATGCCTCGCTGATGCCCGGCATACGCGGTCTGCCTGGCCACCGGCTCGGAGGTGACGATCT
>JANNEJ010000544.1:0-2024 GCA_031378585.1 Acidobacteriota bacterium
GGTGGCCCGCGCCGGCGGCGAGTTGGCGTCCTCGATGACGGCCTTCGCGAGCGCCAGGGCCACCCGTCCCACGACTTCGGCGGGCGCGCTGTTCGAGTGCACCAGCAAGGCCAGCGGTGCGGTCTCCACCACCACGCCGCGGGCCTCGCTCAACACGCGCGCCGCGCGTGGCCCCCAAAGGTGGGTTGGGCCGCCAGGCGTATCGGCGGCCACGTCGCGTCGCTGCGGTGGATCGACCGGCAGTTGCACCAGCGCGTACGGCACGTCGCTGCGGTCCTGCGCACTGATGGGGCCTCCGTGAAAATACGACACCTCGAGTCCTTCTTCGAGGCCTTCCATCACGTCGTGCGGCCCGCGCCATGCCAGCCCAGGAAACCGGTTGTAGGGCGAACCGGCGTCGAGGTCGAGCTGGGAGCGGATGCGCCAGCCGCCCGACGACGCCGTCAGGCGTTCGTCACGCTTCTCGCGATAGGACCGGGCCATGCGCAGGCCGACAAACGTCAGGCCGAGCAGCACCACGACGAAGACCATGAACTCGATGAAGCTGTACTCGAATCGCCCCGGGGCGACCCAGTCATCGCAGCCGTACTGTTCCAACATCAATGCCACGACCGGCGCAGCGGCGGGCCGGAACACGGGGTTGGGGATGATCATCGCAAGGACCGTAACACTTGTCGCTGCTGCGGTGGACGCGGATCGGCCCTCGCAGGCATCGGAGCGAAGCTTGCGTCGAATCGCCCACGGTTCGGTTTCGCAGCACGACATATTCGCGGCCAACGTGTCGCTTTCCCCAGTGACGCCTACGATCGCCGATACCTGCTGCACGAGCGCCGCGGGGCTGGGCGGCACGGCGAAGTGTGCCGTGCCACCGACCGCCTGCCGGACGATCGTTTGGTCGTCGAGATCCTGCGCGCGCTGTCGTACCTGCACCGCCGGGGCATCGTCCACCGCGATCTCAAGCCCGGCAACGTGCTCGTCGACGCGAGCGGCCGCGTGAAGGCCCACACATCGTAGTAGTGGCGCGCCGGGCGTGCGTTCGGCCCCGCGCCGCTGGAGCGATGGGCTTTTCGTGCCGCAGCGCCACCTTCTCGCAGAAGGTGCGTTCCGGCGCGACGGCGCGCACGGTGAAGGCGCAGTCGCCGCTCACGTCGGGCAGGGCCTCGGCAACATACGGCGTGATGCGCGGCTCGGCGGACGGCTCGGTATCGGAGCGCGCGCCGAATTCGATCTTCACGACTGGGCGGAGGTAGTCACTGCGCGCCCAGACTGCTGGATCGCTGAACAGAATCGTCTGCGCGTCCACGTCGTACGATGTCGAGGTCCTCCGGGAATCCGGTGTACACGTACGACGTGGCGGGGCGCCTGGCCACGATCACGTACCCAAAGGGCCAGACGAGCACGTTCACCTATTTCCTCGACAACACCCTGCAGCAGGGGAGCTACGCCAACGCTAGCTCGCCTAACGTATCAGGGGCGATCCCAGCCGTCGTGTAGTAGTGTTCGACCTGAACCACCTGGGAGTGTCAACCGTGGTCGGGACATTCCCCGGCGCGGACTGTCCCTTACTTGCCCACGCGAGACGATAGAAACATTAATCTGGCCTGTAGCCCTGTCTAGCGAACCCGATGCCCCCTGGTGACGTTCGACCAGGCGGTATTGAAGGCGTTGCCGACATCGCGATCCGCCCATTTGGACTCAACGCAGGCCAACATCATGAAGATCAGCGTCCTCGGAACCGGCAACGGCGGCTGCGCCGTGGCCTTCGACTGCGCTCAGCACGGCCATGAGGTGGCCTTGTGGGACTTCGACCAGTTCGACGCCCAGATCTCGGCCATCTCGGCGGCGGGCGGCATCACTGCCAGCGGTGATCTCGCCGGATTCGCCCCGGTGCCGTACGCCGGCCACGACCTGGCACGGGCCCTCGAGGGTGCCGGCCTGGTGCACCTGGTGGGACCGGCGTACGCAACCGAGAACTTCGCCAACGCCGTCAGGCCGTACCTCGCCGCCGGACAGACCTACATCGT
>JANNEJ010000567.1:0-5296 GCA_031378585.1 Acidobacteriota bacterium
ACGCGGGCCGAGTGGAACTCGAGGCCGGTCTGAAGACCCTGCTGGCTGGTCTGCGCACCATCGCGATGGAGTACTCGCCACGGGGCGCCATCCCGTATGTCTCCCGCGTCGATGCCGGCACGATCGAGCTCGTGCGCGACCAGGGCGTGCACGTCGTCTCGTCGGGCGATCTGATTCAACAGTTCGAAGCGGTGTGGAGTGTCGAGGGCTTCGCCACGCACCGGGCCGCGGCCGAACGACTCTACCGTGTGAAGGATCGAGCGTTTGCCGCCATCGGGGCCCGCCTGCGCGACGGCGTGCCTACGACCGAGTACGAGATTCAGTCACTGATGATGGAGTGGTTCGCGGAGGAAGGCCTCGTCACCGATCACCCGCCGATCGTGGCGACCCAGGCCAATGCCGGCAACCCGCACTACCAGCCACCGGCGACGGGGTCACGTACCATCGGACCGGACGAGGTGGTGCTGCTCGACCTCTGGGGCAAGCTGCCGTCGCCGGGCGCCGTCTATGCCGACATCAGCTGGATGGGTTTCACGGCCGCCGTGACACCGCCGCCGGTCGTGGCCGCGTTCGCGGCCGTGCGCGACGCGCGGGATGCCACCGTGGCCCTGATTGTGGGCGCTGCCGCTGCCGGTCGCGAGGTGCGAGGCTGGGAAGCCGACCACGCCGCCCGCGCCGTGCTGCAGCGCGCGGGCTTCGGTCACGCGATCCTGCATCGCACGGGGCACAGCCTCGGCGAAGAGGTGCATGGCAACGGCGCGCACCTGGACGACTACGAAACGCGCGACGAGCGGCAGTTGCTGCCCGGCACGGGCTTCACGATTGAACCTGGTTTGTATTTCGACACGTTTGGCGTTCGTACGGAGATCAACATCGCGTGGGGCCCTGGCGGCCCAGACGTGACGGGGCCGCGGCAAATGGCCGTCGTGCCGGTGGTGTAGTGGAGGAATCAATGTCGACCCGAAAGACCACGCTGTTCTATGCCCTGCTCATTGCCGTCGCCTCGGTGGCCGTCGGCATGGTCATCGCGTCGAGGCTCGAGCTGTCACCGGCCTCGTCGGCGCAAACCGGCACCATGGCGACGCCACCGGCCAACAGCGCGCCGCTCAGCGGGCCCGTCGACGCGTCCACGTTCCGCTTGATCGCCAAATCGATGAGCCCCGCGGTCGTGAACATCCGGACCGAGTCGCGCCAGCGCGCGAGCCAGATGACTCAGTTCTTCGGGGGCGGGGGTGGTGGTGGCGGCGACGACGACCTGCTCGAACGCTTCTTTGGAGGCGGCGGAGGCGGCGGCGGTCAGCAGCGCCGCCCGCAGCAGGAGCGGCCGCAGGTCACGCAGGCCGCTGGCACCGGATTCATCATCAGCAAAGACGGCTTCATCCTGACGAACAACCACGTGGTCGAAGACGCCACGAAGATTCAGGTGTCGTTCTACGGCGACGACGCCGACGTCAGCTACCTGGCCAAAGTGGTCGGCCGCGATCCGCTCAGCGACAGCGCGCTCATCGAACTGACCGAGCGTCCCAAGCGCGAACTGACGGAAGTGAAGTTCGGCGACTCCGCGCAGATGCAGCCGGGCGACTGGGTGATGGCCATCGGCAATCCGTTCGGCCTCGCGCACACCGTCAGCGTCGGCGTCATCAGCGCCACCGAGCGGCCCTTCCCCATCACCGACGGCCGCAGCCAGGACGTGCTCCAGACCGATGCGGCCATCAACCCCGGCAACTCCGGCGGTCCGCTGCTGAACGTGCGCGGCGAGGTCGTGGGCATCAACACGGCCATCTACACCGACTCGCGCAACCAGGGCAACATCGGCATCGGCTTTGCCGTGCCCATCAACACGATCCGCGAGCTGCTGCCGCAGCTGCGCGCCGGCAAGGTCACGCGCGGCGTGATCGGCGTGTCGGTCGGCACGATTCCCCTGGACGCGGTCGAGGCACTCGGCTTGAAGGAACGCACCGGCGCGCTCGTGTCGTCGGTCGCAAGCGGCCAGCCGGCGGCCAAAGCCGGCGTCGAGCCCGGCGACGTGATCATGGAATTCAACGGAAAGCCGGTCAGGAACCGCGACGACCTGGTGGGCTTCGTCACGCGCACCGCGCCCGGCACGACGGTCCCCGTCAAGGTGCTGCGTGACAAGGTCGAGAAGCGTCTGAACGTGACCGTTGGCGAACTGAACCTCGCGGCTGAGACCAACCGCGCCGAGGCCGAGCCTGCGGAGCCCCAAGAGCAGGCCGGGGAGGGCTTCGGCATGACCATGGGAACGCTCACCGCGGACATGGCCCGCCGTCTTCGGATGCCGGCTGACGCCGCTGGCGTGGTCATCACCGACGTTGAAGCCGGCAGCCCCGCGCAGCGCGGCGGGCTGGCACGCGGCGATGTGCTGTTGCAGGTCAATCGGCGGCCGGTCACGTCGATGGCTGACGCGGCCCGCGAACTTGGTCGGGTGGCAAGCGGTTCGACGGCGTTCCTGCTCGTGCTGCGAAACGGCCAGGAAAGCTTCGTGACCGTGCGCAAGGAGTAGCGTCTGGGTCACGGCGTCGAACGCGAGATCAAACTGCGGTTCCCGAGCGTCACGGACGCGCGTGCGCGCGTGCGTGACCTTGGGGCCACGCCGTTCCTGGCGCGGCGCCTGCAGCGCGATGTCATTCTCGACACGGACACGCGGGACCTGTTCGCCGCCGGCACGACGTTGCGCGTGCGCGCCGACGGCGAGCGGGCCTTCCTGACCTTCAAGGGGCCCGTGGCACCAGGCGCGGTGAAGGCCCGCGAAGAGATCGAGACCGAGGCCGCGAGCGCCGACGCGCTCCTGGCCATCTGCGCGGCGCTCGGTTTCGTCCCCGCATTCCGGTACGAGAAGTACCGCGAGGAATTCACACTGCCCGGAGCCATGATCGCTGTCGACGACACGCCCATCGGCGTGTTCGTCGAAATCGAGGGTGACGAAGCCGCGATCCATGTGCTCGCCACCCGTCTGGGTTTCGCCAGGAACGACTACATCACGGCCTCGTATCGCGCGCTCTTCATGGCCTCGGCCGGTGCCAGCGCCGGCGACATGGCCTTCCCGCCTGCAGCCGCGCCGCTCCCGTGATTGACACCGCGCTCATTCTGGCAGCCGGTCTGGGCACGCGGCTCGCGCCGCTGTCGGCGATTCGCGCGAAGGCCGCCCTGCCCGTGGCCGGTGAAGCCCTCATCCGGCACCAGGTGCGGTGGCTCGCCGCCGCCGGCGTGCGCCAGATCATGGTGAACCTGCACCATCTGCCCGCCACGGTCACGGCCGCTCTGGGGCACGGCGACGACCTGGGTGTGAGCGTCCGCTACTCGTGGGAACCTCACGTGCTCGGCTCGGCAGGAGGTCCGCGCCAGGCGTTCGATCTCCTGGACGCAGACCGCTTGATGGTCGTGAACGGCGACACCATCACCGATCTTGACCTGGCCGCTCTCGCCGCGGAGCACGATCGCGTGGAGCCGCTCGTCACGATGGCGGCCGCGCGCGCGGCTCAGCCTGGCTACAACGCGCTGATCGTCGATGCCGCCGGCTGCCTGGCGGGCGTGGCCCGCGCCGGCGAAGTGCCCGCGCCACCCACCGCGCATCTGCAGACCGTGCACTTCGTTGGCGTGCAGGTGGTCGAGCGCCGCGCCTTCGCGGACGCACCCAAGGACACGCCGTCGGAAACGGTGAAGGGGCTGTATCCGCGGCTGGTCGCCGCCAACCCGGCAAGCGTGCGGGTATGGCAGTGCGACGCGTCGTTTTTCGACGTGGGCACGGCGGCCGACTACCTGCGCACCGTCCAGACCCTTGCCGCACGCCACGGGCGGCCGCTGGATCGCGGGGCGGGCACAGAGGTGCACCCGACGGCCGATGTCACTGGATCCGTCTTGTGGCAGAACGTACGCGTTGGCGCGGGCGCGTCGGTGCACGACTGCGTGCTCGGCGACGGCGTCGTCGTGGCGCCGGGCACACGATGGTCGCGCGCTGCCGTGGTGCGGCGCGACTCGCAACCAGCCGGAGCCCGCGGCGTGCTGCAGGGAGACATGCTCGTCGTGCCGTTTGACGACGCCTCCAAGTAGAATCCCTCCCGTGGCCGCCGACCTCGATCCGCGTATCTCTGACTACCTGGAACGCCAGGGCCTGACCCGGGACGTGCAGCGCGTCGTCTCGCTCACCGGCGACGCGTCCGATCGACGCTATGTGCGCGTGCTGCTCAGCGGTCATGCGTCGGTTGTCTTGAGCGTGCACGCGGGCCCAATCGACTACGCGACCGCTCCGTTCGTGCGCGTGGCCGAGCTCTTCGCGCGCATGCCGCTCCCCGTGCCGCGGATCGTGCACCACGACGATGCGCTGGGCGTGCTGGGGCTGCAGGATCTCGGCGACGTGACGCTGCAGGCGCATCTGGGCGGCGTGTCGGCCGCCGACCGCGGCAAGCGCTACCGCGAGGCCGTTGGCCTCATCGTGCGGCTGCAGCAGCGCGGCGCGGCGCTGGCGTCACACGACTATCCGCCGTACGGCGTCGCTTTCGACCACGACAAGCTGATGTGGGAACTCGAGTTCTTCGTGCGTCATTTCCTGCTGGCCTATCGGGGCGCCCTGCCCAACGAGACGGTCCGCGGAGCGCTCAGAGAAGAGTGGGCCGGGATTGCCTGCGAGCTGGCCGGAGAGCCGCGAGTGCTCTGCCATCGTGACTACCACAGCCGCAACCTCATGTGGCACGAGGGCGCGCTCTGGGTCATCGACTTTCAGGACGCGCGCATGGGGCCCGACACCTACGACCTCGCGTCGCTGCTGCGCGATTCGTACGTCGACCTGCCAGACGCCGCCGTCGACGACCTCATCGAGTACTTCTTCGCGCTCACGCGCGGCACGGCGGCCTCACCGGCCGAAGGCCTCGAGTTCCGCCGGCGGTTCGACCTGATGGCGCTGCAACGTAACCTGAAGGCGCTCGGCACGTTCGGATACCAGACGACCACGCGCGGCAATCCGGTCTACATGCAATACGTGCCGCGCACGCTGGCCTACATCCGTCGTACGATCACGGGCAACCCGCGCCTTGGCCGTCTTGCCGGACTGCTCGGCGGGCTGGTCGACGAGCTGCGGTAGAATTCTGCCCACTGTGGGTGACGCTCGTTTCTCTGTGTCCACGTACCTGTTCCGCGAGTCACGCCTCGACCGCGAGCACCTGGTCGAGATTGCAGCCCATGGCTTCGGTGGCGTAGAGCTGTTCGCGCGGCGTTCCCACTTCGACTACACCGACCCGTTCGCCGTGGCGCAACTGGCCGAGTGGCTCGATGACACGCGCCT
>JANNEJ010000593.1:0-6458 GCA_031378585.1 Acidobacteriota bacterium
CACCGCCCAGACCGTGCGCGGCGACGACGTCGAGCGAGTCGTCGAGCGTCGTGCGCGCGCGGTAGATGAGGGCGAAGTAGCTGGGCACCGCGGCCAGCGCGCCGAGCATCAGTGCCGCGACGGGCCCGACGAAACCAGCCGCGGGCGTGACCGCCACGAGACCCACGACAATCGCCGTGGCCGCGCCCACGGCCGTGACCCGGCCCTCGCGCCACAGGTCAAGCGCGGTCCACGTCGCCAGGGCGGCCGCCGGAGCGAGCAGCGTATTCACGAAGGCCAGCACCGCCGTGGTGCTGGCCGCCAGCGCACTGCCCGCGTTGAACCCGAACCATCCAAACCAGAGCAATCCGGCGCCGAGCAGGGTGAACGGCACGTTGTGGGGCAGCATGGCGTGCCGGCCGTAATCCGTGCGCGGTCCGACGACGAGTGCCGCAATCAGCGCGGCCGCCGCCGCATTCACGTGCACCACCGCGCCACCGGCGAAGTCGAGCGCGCCAGCCTTCGCCAGGAAGCCGCCGCCCCATACCCAGTGCGCGACCGGCGAGTAGACCGCCAGCACCCAGATCATGATGAAGGCGAGATAGGCGCTGAACCGCAGGCGCTCGACGACCGCGCCGGAGATGATGGCCGCCGTGATGATGGCGAACGTGCCCTGGTAGGCCATGAACAGCAGGTGCGGGATCGTGCCCTGTGGCTCGAGGCCCACTCCGCGCAAGCCGGCGTATGCGAACGATCCGATGGCCGCACTCCCCGGGGCGAATGCCAGGGAGTAACCGACGAGCGCCCACACCACGGCTACCGGCCCCAGCGCCGTAAAGCTCATCATGAGCGTGTTCAGGGCGTTCTTCGAGCGGACCATGCCGCCGTAGAAGAAGCCGAGCGCCGGGGTCATGAGCAGCACCAGCGCCGTGCACACCAGCATCCACGCGACATCCGCGTTGTTCATGACGATATTGAATCGAACGGGGTATGGTCATGTCCAATACGACTTTATTGTGGAACCTATACACGAAGGCGCATGTCCGGATCATGTAGAGGCAACGCCCCACCCGCTGCCCGAGGCACAGTCAGTCTCAGAGGACCGCTGCGCCGCGGTTCCAAATGCCGTTCCGACGCGACATAATCCGCCGCAGCCGCGGGCCAGTCCACGGCAGTCAGCTACTGGAGTCCTTGATGCGTACCACGTCGATGGCCGTAATCGCGGTTGGAGTGTTGATGGCCGGGCAGGTGGCCCTGCCGCAGGCCCAGCGCCCGGCTGCGCCCAGCGCCGCTACCCCTGCCACCCTGGCGCCACCGGCCGATCCGCGCGTGGCGAAGCTGAAGGCGATGGTGGACGCCGACGTGTCGTCGCCAGCGATGTACGACCTGGGCCAGCAGATGAACGACATGGTCTTCAGCTTCGGCGAGATCGGCTTCCAGGAATTCGAAACGCAGAAGTATCTCGGCACGGTGCTGCGCGACCACGGCTTCACCGTCGAGAACGGCGTGGCCGGAATTCCCACGGCCTGGGTGGCGACGTGGGGCAGCGGCAAGCCGGTCATCGCCTTTGGTTCCGACATCGACGGCATCCCCCAAGGCAACCAGAAGCCCGGGGTGGCCTATCACGACCCCATGATCGAGGGTGCGCCCGGACATGGCGAGGGTCACAACTCCGGCACGCCGCTCAACATCGTGGCCGCCCTGGCGGTGAAGCGCATCATGGAGCGCGAGAAGCTGCCTGGCACGTTGATGATCTGGCCGGGCGTGGCCGAGGAACTGCTGGGCACCAAGGCGTTCTACGTGCGCTCGGGCCTCTTCAAGGACGTGGACGTGATGCTCTACAACCACGTGGGCGCTACCCTTGGCACGAGCTGGGGCGACGGCGGCGGCAGCGGGCTCGTGTCGGTCGAGTACCTGTTCGAAGGCGAGACGGCGCATAGCGCCATGGCGCCGTGGCGCGGCCGTTCGGCGCTAGACGCCGTGGAGCTGATGAATGTGGGCTGGAACTACCGCCGCGAGCACCTGCGGCTGTCGCAGCGCACCCACTACGTCATCAGCAACGGAGGCGATCAGCCCAACGTCGTGCCCAGGAACGCGAGCGTCTGGTACTACTTCCGAGAGACCGACTACGAGTCGGTGAAGCGCATGTGGGACATCGGCGACAAGATGGCTCAGGGCGCGGCGCTCATGACCAACACCAGGTGGACCTCGCGCCTTCTCGGCACGGCGTGGCCGCGGCACACCAATCGCACGCTCGCTGAAACCATGCATGCCAACATCGAGCAGGTCGGTCTGCCGACATGGAGTGATGCCGACGTGGCTCTTGCCAAGGCCACCCAGCGCGTGATGAAGGTCCCGGAGATCGGTCTTGCGACCGGTGCGATCGGGCCCCTCCGTGGCCGCGAGCTGATTCCGGACGAAGAGAAATTCGGCGGCCCCTCCGACGACGTGGGCGACATTACGTGGAACGTGCCCACCGTGGTGCTGAGCTACCCGGCCAACTTCCAGGCGGGCCCCGGGCACAACTGGGCCAACGCGATTCCGATGGCCACGCCCATCGCTCACAAGGGCGTCAACGCCGGCGCGCGCGTCGAGGCCCTCACCGCCCTCGAACTCGTGCTGCGGCCCGAACTGGTAAAACAGGCGCGCGAGTACTTCGAGAACGTGCAGCTGAAGCAGCGGAAGTACGTGCCCTTCATCCGTCCTGACGACCAACCGGCCACGTGGATGAACAAGACCACGATGGACCGCTTCCGTCCCGAGATGCGCAAGTACTACTTCGACTCGACCAAGTACAAGACCTACATGGACCAGATGAACGCGCAGTTCGGAATCACTTACCCAACCATCGCCAAGCCGGCGTCGCAGCAATAGTGGCGACGCACACTCCGGATCGAACGGGACCGACGCGCCACCTGAAGACCCTGGGCGCCGGGGGCGTCCTGGTGGCGGCGTCGTGGCTGGTGGCGGCGTGTGCCGCTCCGCCCGCCGCCGCGGCCGACCCTGACCAGGACCTGCTCGAAGTGTCGGTGTCTGAGCTGCACGCGTTCTACGACCGCGGCACCTACACCGTCACGCAAGTCGTGCAGTGGCACCTGGCGCGTATCCACAAGTACGACGGCATCTACCGGGCCGTCGAGACGGTGATGGAGGCCGAGGCCCTGGCTGCGGCTGCGCGCCAGGACGCCGACGCCGCCAGCGGCACCGCCAAACGCGGTCCGCTCTGGGGCGTGCCCATCGTCATCAAGGCGAACACCAGCATCGCGGGGCAGGTCACGACGGCTGGCTGGTCGGGTTTCACGATTCCTGGTCACGAGCTCGTCGCGCCACGCGACGCGCCCATCGTGGCAAAGCTGCGAGCCGCCGGCGCGATCATCGTCGGGCACACGAACATGCCGGACTTCGCCAACAGCGATACGAACCGGAGCAGTTCCTTTGGCCGCACCGGCAACGCCTACGACGTGCGCTTCTCGCCCGGCGGGTCGTCAGGCGGCACGGTCTCGGCGGTCAACGCCAACATGGCCGTGCTCGGCAATGGCACCGACACCGGGAACTCAATCCGCATGCCGGCCGCCACCAGTGCGCTCGTCGGTGTGTACCCGACGCGCGGCCTCGTGAGCATCGCCGGCATCGCCCCTCTCGACTGGCTGCTCGACAACACGGGACCCATCGCCCGCACGGTGACCGACGCGGCGATTGCGCTGACGGTCATGGCCGGTCCGGATCCGCTCGATGCGCGCACCGAGGGCAGTGCGGCCCTGGCCCAGCCGGGCCCCTACACGTCCTATCTGAAGGCCGATGCACTCGAGGGCAGGCGCTTTGGCGTGCCGGCGTTCATCTTGAAAGGGACCGGCATTCCGTTCCATGGGCTAAATGCGGCGATCCCTGAGAGCGTGGCCGTCACACAGCGGGAGCTTGCGGCCGTGCACTTGCGCCCGGAGACGCGCGTGGCGTTCATGGCCGCGCTCGACCAGCTGCGCGCACTCGGCGCCACCGTGGTCATGGACGACACGGTCCTGCCCGACGAGTTCGCGCGGATCGCCAGTCGCGTCGGCACCCATCCCTACGTGCGCCAGGGCACCGAGCAGTTCCTCGAGCACTTCGGACCGGCGCAGTACACGTCGGTGGCTGCCTATGCGAAAGCGGTGGGCGCGCCGTTCTCGCCGATCACCGCCGGCGACGACGCGCACATCGGGTCAATCGGCAGCATCAAGATCCCGCATCGCCGGCTCGACACCGATCCGGAGGCGGAGATCAACTACTTCGGGCCGCGCCGCCGCATGCTCGACGCCTATCTCGATCCCTTGGACCGTCTGAAGCTCGACGGCTATGTGTATCCCGCGATCCAGATGCCGCCGCCCGACGAGACGATGCCGCAGGACGGCGGTCTCAGCGGTGGACCGCATTCGGCCACCAGCTGGGTCAACATGATCGGCGTGCCGGCGGTGGTCGTCGCTGGCGGCTGGTATCCCGGCGGGTTGCCGTTCGGGCTCGAGTTCTCGGCACGGCCGTGGAAAGACGGCGACCTGCTGGGGTTCGCCTACGCGTGGGAACAAGCGACGCACCATCGCCGCCCGCCTGTGCTCGTTGAGAAGGGATTGCTGCCGAACGCGCCGTAGCGGCCCGTGGGAGTTGGCGCGCTAGACTAGGCTCTATGACACGCGTCTTCACTCCAGTCAACGTGTGGGCTCAACACGCGGGCGCCGCCACCGTCGCTGGCTGGATTCCAGGTCGCCTGCCGGCCATGTTGCAGGGACCGGGCCCGCTGGGCCTGGCGTGGTGGCAGTTTGTCGCGCTGCCGTTGCTCGTGTTGGGGGCCTTCGGTCTGGGACGGCTTCTGGGCGCGATTACGCGGCGGCTGCTGCGCCGCGTCTTCCGTCACACCGCCAGCACCGTGGACGAGCGGTGGTTGTCGAGCGTGGCTCCGGCGCTCACCGCGCTCTGGGCGACCGCCGTCTTCAAGCTGGGCCTGCCCTGGCTCGACCTGAACCCTGGCGCCGGGCGCGGCGTGGAGTCGTTGTTGAGTGCCGCCGTGGTCGTGGCCGTGTTCTGGACGCTGTGGCGTTCGGTGGATGCGCTGGTCGAGCTCACGGTCGAGCGCGCCTGGGGATCGCAGAACGCATCCGCGCGCTCCATGCTCATCGTGGGCGGCAACCTGCTGAAGACCGCCGTAGCCCTGACCGGCGCCGTCACGGCGGCCGCCACGTTCGGCTATCCCGTCACGACGGTCGTAGCCGGCTTGGGCATTGGCGGCATCGCCTTCGCGTTCGGCGCGCAGAAGACAGTGGAACACCTGTTTGGCTCGATTGCGCTTGCCACCGATCAACCGTGCCGCGTGGGCGACGTCATCAAGGTCGAGGATCTGGTGGGCCAGGTGGAGCAGATCGGCACGCGGTCCACGCGGATCCGCACGCCCGATCGCACCCTCGTCACGATTCCCAATGGCCGCCTCGCCGACCTGCGCATCGAGTCGTATGCCGCGCGCGACCGGATGCGCCTGGCCACCGTGGTGACGCTCGCCTACGGCGTCACGGAGTCGCAACTGCGCCAGGTGGTTGGCGGTATCGAGGGCGTGCTTCGTGCGCATCCGTTGCTGTGGCCAGACGTCGCGGTGGCGCGACTCTCGAGCCTTGGCGCGGCCTCGGTCGACGTCGAGGTGCTCTGCTGGTTCCAGACCACTGACTTCGAGGTGTTCCGCACCTGCCGGCAAGACGTCCTGCTCGGCATCCTGCGCGTTGTGGAAGAGGCGGGCGTGAGCTTCGCGCAGGTTGGCCATCAGGTCCTGCCGCCCACGCAGGGGCCGGTGGCTTGACCGCGCGGCCTGGGCCCTCGATCGGACGTCGCGAGGGGCCGTCATGGAATACACTCCGTCGGCGCAGCGGCGTCGAGCGCAGACGTGAGACGACGCACGGATGGCATCATGATGATTGCTGGATTGAATGGCGGCCGAGATGGCGCGGCCGCGCTGGCCGACGGCGGCCGCCTGGTTGGCGTATGTGCACAGGAGCGGGTGACGCGTGTGCGCGGCGCGGGCTCGCTGCCGGGATGGCCCGCCGAGGCGCTTGACCTGCTCCTGCAACGCCGGGGGCGGTCGCGCGCGGACCTGGGGCGCAGCGTGGCAGTCGATGTCCCGGCCGGCGCACAGCCCGCGGGCCCGGCCGCCGAGCGACTCGATCATCACCTCGCGCATGCCAGTACCGCCTACCTGAGCTCGCCGTTCACGTCGGCGGCCATCGTGGTCTGCGACGACGAGGCGCCGGGCGTCAGCGTCTGGACGGGACGCGGCGCGGAAGTGACGCGCGTGGACTGGCCCTGGATGGGCCTCGGCTTTGCCGAGGCCTACTCGCGCGTTGCGACCGCGTGTGGCTTCAACACCGCGGCCGCCGACCGTCAGCTCGAGGCCCTGGCGCGTCTGCATCCGACGGCGCGTGATGCTGACGTTGACGCCTTGTTCTCGTGGCGCGACGGCGCGCTGGTGG
>JANNEJ010000634.1:0-5134 GCA_031378585.1 Acidobacteriota bacterium
GTGGTTACGGCGCCGATAATAGCAGGAAATGTCGTAAACGGTGCAGTCAAGTCCTGGCCGTGCCGCTGGAACGGCCGTTCGGAAAGACGCGGGCGGTCTAACCGAGCCATTCCGGCTGCCAGGTCGCATCGAAGACGCGCATGAGATTCCCCCCGATCAGCTTCTGGATGTCGCCGTCCGATACCCCGTGGCGGCAGAGCGTCTCGACGAGCCAGGGAAAATCCTCGATGCCGTCGAAGTCGGCGGGCTGGCGGTTGTTGTTGTCGGGGGGCTGCGCCAGGCGGTCGAACTCGTCGGTCACTGATCCATAGGGCAGCGCGTCGGGATTCCGGGCATGGCGCGGATACGCGCCCGCCGTGCCCATCGAGTCGGTCGAGACGCCGACGTGATCGATGCCGGCCAGCTGCACGGCATGGTCCACGCACCGCAGCCAGTCGTCCAGGGTGGGCATGCCCGGCGTGCCGCGCCAGATGAGCGGTGCCCAGGTCGTGACACACACCACACCGCCAGACTCGGCCACGGCACGGATCTGGTCGTCGTCGATGTTGCGCGGGTTGTCGACGACGGCCTTGGGGTTCGAGTGAGACGCAATGAGCGGCCGGGTCGCCACGGCACAGGCGTCAAGGAACGTGCGGCGGCCAGCGTGCGTGAGGTCGATGGTCACCCCGACGCGTTCCATCTCGCGCACCATCACGCGGCCAAGCTGACTGAGTCCGCCGTCGTGGCGCTCGAGGCAGCCGTCGCCGAGCAGATTCTTCTCGTTATAGGTGAGCTGGCAGACGCGCAGCCCGAGTTGCTTCCACAGCAGCAGGCTGGCGGGGTCTGAGCCGAGGAAGAGCGAGTCCTGCGAGAGCAGGATGTGCGCCATCTTGCCTTCCGTCTTGGCCCGCCGGATCGCGGCGGGTGTGTCGCCGAGACAGAAGGTGGGCTCGGCGTGAATCACCTCGAGGAACTCCCGCACGCGCGGATAGGTCTGCGCCGCGTCTTCGTTGGGCATCGTAATGGTCAGCGCCACGGCGGTCAGTCCCGACCGGTCGGTGCGTTCCGTGCGGCGGAGCAGGTACTGCACGCATGGGTCGATGAGGATCGACTCGCGGTGGAGGCGCGCGGCGCGTTCGCTGATGGGCATGGCGGGGAACAGGATATGCGACCTCAGCGGTCGAGAGCACGGCCCGTGCGGATGCCGCCGCCCACTGCGCGGTCCGGCAGTATCATGCGCGGCATGACGAAGAGACGTCTCCCGCACGTATTGGCGATCGGCGCGGTCGTGGCTGTGACCGCCGCGCTCTCAGGACAGCAACGCCTGCCGGATCCAGAGCCGCCCACCCGCGGCGCGCCGCCACCGGCGGCGCTCAGGCCGCTGGTGGCCGGACCTAACGGCGGCGTGTCCACGGGCCATCCGCTCGTGACCTCCGCCGCGCTCGAAATCCTGCACAAAGGCGGCAATGCCTTCGATGCCGGCGTGGCGTCGCTGCTGGTCGGCGGCGTCGTGGAGCAGGATCTCTACAGCCTCGGCGGGGAAGCGCTCGTGCTCGTCTACCCCGTGACGGAGAAGAAGGTCACCTCCATCGTAGGCCAGGGCTGGGCACCCAAGGCCGTCAGCGTCGACTGGTATCTGTCGCGCGGCAAGACGCTCGAAGGCGCGGGGCTCGACCCCGCCGTGGTGCCTGGCGCGCTGCATGCGGCGCTGACGGTGCTCGAGACGTGGGGCACGATGAGCTTCGAGACCGTCGTGGCCCGCGCCGTCGAATACGCGCGTGACGGCTTCCCGCTGCGCCAGAGCACCGCGAGCGGCGTGAAGCGGCAGCTCGAGTTCTTCAAGCAGTGGCCAGGCAACCAGCGCTTCTGGCTGAAAGCCGGCGGCACGCCGCACGAGGCCGGCGACACGATCACGATGCCGACGCTGGCTCGCACGCTCACGCGCATGGTCGAGGCCGAGCGCCAGGCCAAGCGGCGCGGCCGCGCGGCGGCCATCACCGCCGCACGCGATCGGTTCTACAAGGGCGACATCGCGAAAGAGATGGTCGCGTTCCTGCAGCAGCACCAGGCGCCTTTTGACCTGAGCGATTTCTCGGAGTACTTCGCGCGCGTCGAGGCGCCGGCCTCTACGACGTATCGCGGCTACACGGTCTACAAGCACGGGTTCTCGAGCCAGGGCCCCGTGCTGCTACAGACGCTCAACATCCTGGAGCAGTTCGATCTTGCCGCCATGCGGCATGACAGCGCCGACTACGTGCATACGGTGACCGAGGCGATGAAGCTGGCCTACGCCGACCGCGACACCTACTACGCCGACACGGCCTTCGTGCAGGTGCCCGGCGAAGGTCTGCTGTCGAAGGCGTACGCGAAGCAGCGCGCGGCGCTCATCAATCCGCGCCAGGCGTCGAAGTCGTTCATTGCCGGGGATCCGCTGGCGCACGACTCGAAGGTGAAGACCTGGCCGTTTGCGCGCTACGACATCGCTGACGGCACGGCGACGGCGAAAGACGATCAGCTGTCCCGAGGCCTCGATTCGGCCGGCGTGTCGAAGGACACGACGCACATGGCGATCATCGACAAGGCGGGCAACGTGTTCGATGCCACGCCGAGCGGCGGCTGGGTGCCAGGCGCCGTCATCCTTGGCGACACCGGCATCGGCATGAGCGTGCGCGGCGAGCAGTTCTGGCTCGACCCGACGCGCGCGAATCAGATTCGGCCCCGCGCCCGGCCGCGCTACACGCTCACGCCGAGCATGGTGTTCAAGGACGGCCAGCCGCTCATGGCGCTTGGCACGCCCGGCGGCGACAACCAGGACCAGACGATTCTGCAGGCGTTCTTGAACATCGTCGAGTTCTGGGACGCCTGGTATCCCAATGTGCACGCCGCGTTCGAGTGGCCGCGCTTTCAGACGCTGCACTTTCACGGCTCGTTCTGGCCGCACGAGGCCGGCTTCAACAAGCTGAATCTTGAAGCCACGATTCCCGATGCCGTGTTCAATGAACTCAAAGCGCGCGGACACGACGTGAGCCGCATCCGCGCCTTCGGCATGTCGGGCTGTGCCACGACGGTGATGATCGACCCGAAGACCAAGAGCCGTCTCGCGGGCGCAGACCCCCGACGTGACTGCTACGCCGTGGCGTACTAGCCCACCCGTGTCCAAGGGCCTCAAAGAAAACGCGCTCTCGCTACTGGATACGGTGACGCTCGCCGTCGCCGGCAGTGCGCCGTCATATTCCCTCAACGCGACCACCGCGGCGCTCGTCGCGGCCGTGGGACTGGCGGCGCCGGCGGCGCTGCTCTTTGGCGCCATCCCGATGTTCGGGATTTCGTTCGCCTTCAAGTATCTCAACCTGTGGCGCGCCGACGCCGGCGCGGCCTACGCGTGGGTCGGCCGCTCAATCAGCCCGACGCTCGGCTTCATGACGGGCTGGACGTTCCTGGTGCTCAGTACGGTCTTCCTGGTCACGGCCGCGCTGCCCGTCGGCGTGGCCACGCTGCACCTGGTGGCGCCCGCTCATGAATCGAGCGTGGCGTTTGCGGCGCTGGTCGGCGGGTTGTGGTTCAGCGCCATTGCGGTGCTGACCATCGTGGGCGTGCATGCGGCCGCCGCCTTCCAGAAGATCATGACCGGCATCGAAGTCCTCGCCCTCCTGGCGCTGATGGTGGGGGCCTATGTCACGTTCTCTGCACACCCCGTGCACCCGTTCTCACTCGGCTGGTTCTCGCCCACGGCGTTTGGCGACGTCGATACCTTCATGGCCGGCATGCTGGTGGCGGTGTTCTACTACTTCGGCTGGGACGTGACCTCGAATGTCGCGGAGGAAGCCGAGGGCACAGGCGCATCGGGCGGCGCCAGCGGCGTCTACGGCATGGTCGGCGTCATGGCGGCGTTTCTGATCGTCCAGGTGGCCGTGCAGACGGGCATGACCCTCGAGATGGTCGAAGAGCACGGCGCCAACCTGCTCAGCGCGTTCGGCGACGCGGTGCTGCCGCGTCCATGGGGCAACCTCGCCATTCTGGCGGTCATCCTGAGCACAGTGGGCACCATCGAGACGCAGATGACACAGTGCGCCCGCCTGCTGTATGCCATGGGCCGCGACGGTGTGCTGCACCCGCGGTTTGCCGAGATTCACCCGCGCTTCCAGACGCCGTGGCTGGCTGGCGTCGTCGTCTGGGGCCTGGCCATCGTCCTGCTCGCGCTGTCGAGCGCGTCGGCGAGCGTCGGCGGCGTGATGATCCGACTCATCAGCGCCATCGGGGTGATGGTGTCGCTCTACTACGGGCTGACGGGCGCGGCCTGCGTCTGGTACTACCGCAGGTCGCTGACCGCCGACCCGCGCACCCTGATCATGCGCGGCATCTGGCCGGGCCTGTCGGCGGCCTTTCTGCTGTACCTTGGCGCCCGGCAGACCCTGGCGCTCGGCAGCGACGTGGCGAGACTGACGGTGGCAGCGCTGGCGGTGGGCCTCGGGCCGATGCTGTACTTCCGGTTGCGCTACAAGAGCGCCTTCTACGCCGAGGCGCTCGAGCAGCACCCGGGCGCGTGAGCGCTGGGTCCGTTGCCGTGCTCGCGCCGGCGGGCGTAAAAACTACGCCGCCTTCGTGCCGAGCGCCCGGCCGAGCACGGCGCCGATCGCGCCGGTCACGAGCGTGCTGCCGCCGGCAATCGCGATGTTGCTGAGTGGCACGTCGCCCAGGGCCGTCGACACCAGGCTGCCGATCGCACCGGCCACGCCGCCAGCGATGGCGCCGGTGCCGGCCTTCGCGCCCATCGTGCCCGGCGTGCCCGCACCGGCCAGCCAGCCCGTGATTCCGCCGATGAGCGTGCCGGCAATCGGGAAGAGACCGGCGGCCTGCAGGGCCGGAAAGAAATGGCCGACGACCACCATCAAGACCTGTAACGCCGTGCCGATGCCGATGCCCATGTTCATGCTGGAGGACTCCTTGTAGGCCGGGACGGTGTCACGGCGGTGGCGCCGCGGTCAAGGATGCCGCTGAAATTGCTGGGAGCAAGATCGGGGCGGACGGCGTTCTACGGTTGTGCGTGCACCACCAGGCTGCCGCCAAACGGCGACGCGCCGGCCTTGTGGCGCGCGACGATCGTCATGGTGGCGGTATCGATGAAGTCGGTCGCGAACAGGATGCGCGGCAACGT
>JANNEJ010000671.1:0-2360 GCA_031378585.1 Acidobacteriota bacterium
CAGCCAGCCGCCGCCCTCGTCGTCCCCGGTCTCGTCGGCGGCCTCGGCCGGCTCGAAGTACGGTTCGTAGGTGTCGGGGCCGATCGGGATCAGGAACACCTGCATGATGGTGGGACGCGGGAACGGGCGCGAGAGTTCGCGCCCTACCGCACGGGCGCCGGCGCCTTGGGCACACGGCGCGGCCCGCGCGTAATCGTCAGGGGCACAGCGGGCTTCCCTGCCCGTTCCCACGCGCCAGTAATGAACGCCGCCGTCGCGGCAATCGAGTCGGCGATCCGTCGATCGACCACCGGCAGCGCGTCGATCTTGAACGCCTCGTAGAAGGCATCGTCGTAGTACTCGCGTCCGGTCGCCGCCCGGCGGTCGGCGGCCAGCATCGGCTCGGCGAGCCGGTTCGAGTCGAGCAGAATCTGGAACATGACCGGGCGCGGATCGAGCACCGCCGGCCGTGGCGTGGGCCTCACGCGCAGTTGCGCGACATAGCGCTCGAACACGTCCGACTCGAATCGCGCGTGCGCGCCGGGTTGGCCGGTCAGCTGCCCGTCGTAGTTCTTCACCGCGTGCAGCGGCACATGCCCGTCGCTCACGTAGTGGGCGAGCACGGCCGAGAAGAGCACGATGTTGTCGAGCGTGTAGGGCGAGGGCGACGGACGCGTCAGCGATGCGAACTCGCGCTCGAGCTTGCCGTAGAATTCCGCCACCCGCCACGGCAGCGTGCCTTCCCGTTCCACGACGTCCCTGCCGAACTTCTCGACCGCCTTGTCGTACTCGCGCGGGAGCGCGTCAAACGGATACGCGCCGTACGGCTCGGCGTCGAGATCCAGGAAGTGATTCGGCGGTTCGGCGTCCCACCCGACGTTGCGCCACAGATCGGGATCGACCGACCGTTCCACGATGAAGGCGCGGTGGGCCTCGAACAGCGGCCGGATTGCGACCGGCAGCAGCGCAATCATGCGGTCGGCCACGTGTTTGTGTGCGTCGAAGCCCCAGCCTCGCAGCGTCGCTGGCACACTGCACACCAGCGCCATCACCACCACCCACCTGGTCACCACGTGCACCATGCGCTCTATTCTACGCGCGCCGTGTCACGGGACTTCGACGACGACGCCGGCCCAACCGTCGGTGCCCGACGGGCCTGAGTACCGTGCATCGTTCAGGGTCACGCTGTGGCCCGTGGCCGTAGACGTGACGACAAAGAAGGGGAACCTTGACCAGGCCAGGAACTGCCGGCCGCGCAGCGTTGCCGCCGCCGCCACGGCGGCGGGATGGTCGCGGTGCTTTTCGACCCCGTAGCCGGCGGGACGGAAACGCGGAGTGGGCGAGAACGACAGGAAGCCCTTCTCGTAGCGGTCGCCGAGGTCGACAAGGACCTCCCGCTGAAACGGATTGACCGCCAGCGGCGTGACCATGAACGGCGCGTCGGCGCGTCCGGCACGAGCGAGCCCGGACCGCACCTCCGCCCGCGCCCACACATTCGAGCCATACATCAGTGCCATGTAAAGCGCTGCGGCCGCCAGGGCCACGCGCGCGCCGCGCGCGCCGCCGTCGGCCGCGTGGCGCGCACGCCACGCCCACACCACACCGGCGCCAAGCAGCAGGTACATCCAAAGGTCCACGATGTAGAGCGCGTCGCCGTAGAACCAGCGGCCCGAGAACGGCATGAGTAGACGAATGCCGTAGCTGTTCATGTAGTCGAGCAGCGGATGCGACCACGTGCCCAGGGCCGCAAGCCACAACACCTGGGCCGGCACCACCGGCGGGGGCGCCGGTTGACGCCGCTGCCGTACGAACTGGTCGTAGCCAATGACGAGCGCCGTGAGCGCCAGCGGCAGCAGCACCATGGCCGGCGGGCCGTGCGTCCAGCCGCGGCGAAACGACACCTGCAGCGTGCTCGTCGCCAGCACGGCGATGTCGATATCGGGCGCATTCGCCGCGAGTGCGAGCGTGGCGAGCGCCAGCGGCGTGCGGCGCTTGAGCCCGGCATGGGCCATCGCCAGGCCGGTGAGGGTGTGACACACAGGATCCATGTCGTGATGGCTCGACGTGGAACTAGCGCGGTGCAGCCAGGTCGCGCAAGTCCTTGCGCAGCACCTTGCCGACGGGCGACTTCGGCAGGTCGTCGCGGAACGTCACGACGCGCGGCACCTTGTAGCCGGTCAGCGACTGACGGCAGAAGTCGCGCAGCGCGGCCTCGGTCAGCGCCGGGTCGCGCCGCACGACAAACGCGCACACCTTCTCGCCCGACGTCTCGTCAGGCGTGCCGATCACGGCGACTTCCGCCACGCCGGGATGCGAGGCCAGTACGGCTTCGACCTCGTTGGGATACACGTTGAAGCCGCTCACGAGAATCATGTCCTTCT